>JAAEMS010000281.1 GCA_024225275.1 Actinomycetes bacterium | reverse complement strand
TGTTAGTGGTAGTTATTCTATAAACACCACATCAACAGCAATAGATTCAGTAATAAAAGGAGTAAGATATATTGATTTGATTAAGCAGTCTGTAAAAAGCATTAACGGAATGAGCGTTACTGCACCTAAGTTTGACATTGGTGGAGAATTTTACGACCAAATCGCATCTAACGGTAATTTGATTAGGCAATTTGATGACGAACCGTTTTATGTGACTTATAAGGATAGAAAGGAAAACTTAATGGAAGTCCATGCAAATATTCAAGTAAATAACGACCATATTTTCGTAGGACAGTACGATGACTTTTATGCTAATGTAGATAATGGTGGTTTCTTGTCATTGCCAAGTAGCAAGTTTAAAACATGGCTAAATGAACGATATGCTATAAATGGAATAGATTTCGGGTATAAAAACTACGAAAAAGACAAAGACGAGGAAAACACAAGAGATGCAGTACATACGGAAAGCCAATGGTCTGTACCAAACGACCAAGTACAAAACACAAAATCTATAAAAATAGGAGATATTCGTGACCCTTTCTTGATTGAAAGCCAACGTAAACTTGCTCTAAAGGAAACAACTTCTACTTCAACGGATAATAAGATTTTCGTATTGGATATTGTGCTTTTAAGCCCGAGTAAAAGAGGAGAATATAGTGTACCTTTAAGACACAATGCAAATGATGATGGCAATCTTCAGTTGTTGAACGACGCTACCTATAATTGGAATCTTTTAGGGTTTCAAGTAGGCGATGAATTTATACTTGTAGATACTGACAATGCAGATACATATTCAGTGGACGAGATTACGAATAACGTCATAACACTAATCCCAACAACGATTACACCTACTTCATTGGATGATATTGTGATTACGGAAATCAATTACCCTTATACAAACGTTGCTTATACCAACCGA
>JAAEMS010000280.1 GCA_024225275.1 Actinomycetes bacterium | reverse complement strand
CTGGCGACGGGTCTCGGGCAGGTGCGGGAGAGGGTGGCCGAGGCACTCGCTGATGACCCGCGGCTGGCGGAGCGCGGCATCGCGGTGACCGACGTGCGGGTCGTGGCGATCAAGGCCGACGCCGAACTGGAACGGGCCATGCAGACTGACACGCGTGAGCAGGTGCAGCAGGAAGCCGACCGGGCGACCTTCGAGCGACGGGCGCTGGCGGTGGAGCGTGAACGAGCCATTGCCGAGAACGAGCTCAAGAATCAGATCGAGCTGGCCAGACGGGAGGAGGAGCTCGTTGGTCAGCGTGGCCAGAACGAACGGAAACGAGCGACCGAGCAGGCGGCGGCCGAAGCTATCGCCAGTGAAGCCACGGCCGGGCAGCGGCGACTCGCGGCCGAGACCGAGGCGGACGCGACCCGGGTACTCGGTGCGGCGGCGGCCGAGGCCGAGACCGCCAGGTACAGCGCATACCGCGAGGTCGAGACAGAAGTGATCGTTGCCCTTGCGGTGCAGGAGCTGGCCAAGAATCTGCCCGACATCGCCAACCTGACCATCACCCCGGACCTGATCACCCCAATCCTCGCCCGCTTCACTGGGGGCGGCCCTTCACCGGCGGCGGCCGACGCCGCATGAGCCTGCAACCGAGGGCCGTTCTTGTTCACCGTCGTTCGGAGTACCAGGAGATGCTTGTGCGTCACGGCACGAGGCAGCAAGCGGCGTTCTTCCTCGAGACCCGGGGGCGGTCGATCGGCGATCTCGCCGCCAGACATGGGCTCACAGAACACGCCTGGGAGCTGGTTGCCACGGCGATACCTGCGGACTGGAGGCGAACCACCGTTGAGCGAAACGACCTGCACCGCTTCGACTTCGCACCCGGCGACATTGTCATCGTCGTCGGCCAGGACGGGCTCGTCGCCAACGCAGCTAAATACCTTGACGGCCACCCGGTGATTGGAATCAATCCTGAACCCGATCGGAACCCTGGCGTTCTCGTCCCCCATCCTGCTGAGGCGATCAACGGGCTGCTGTCGGCGGTCTCAGCAGACCGACACCACATCGAACACCGGACAATGGTCAGGGCCCGGACCGACGACGGCCAGGAACTCCACGCGCTCAATGAGATCTACGTTGGGCACCGCAGTCACCAGTCCGCTCGCTACCGAATCGCCGTGCCCGACGGCCAGGCCGAGCACCAGTCATCTTCGGGCATCCTGGCCGGAACCGGGACCGGTGCGACCGGCTGGCTCCGGTCGGTGTGGCAAGAAAGAGGAAGCGGGCTGCACCTGCCGCTGCCGTCCGATCCGCGCCTGTGCTGGTTCGTACGAGAAGCCTGGCCAAGCGCCGCGACGGGTACGACACTCACCGAAGGGTCGATCCACGCCGGTGCGGCGCTAACCCTCTACGCCGAGAGCGACGAGCTGGTGTGCTTCGGCGACGGCATCGAGGCCGACGCCCTACGCCTCACCTGGGGCCAGGCGCTGACCATCACCACAGCCAAAACCACCCTCGATCTCGTCATCGCGTAGCGATCTCCACCGACCGGGTGCACGCCGACGACCAGCCGCTTCACCCACCCGCCGAACCACCCACGCGGCCCATCCCACAAGGCCGTACTGAGGCACCGACCTCGGCGTCACCGAGCCGGCGGACTGGGACGGTCGGTGATCGGGATATCGGGATAGTCGGTAGGGGATGCCATGTGGCCGGCCCGAGTCGGTGGGAGGGTGAGGCAGTCGGCCGCGTGTCACGATGGCGGCATGAGCGATCCGGGCGCCTTCGACCTCAGGGTTGCGTCGAACTGGGTAGTACCTGGGAACCTCGGACCGCTCTTGGAGTCGCTGAGTCGTTGGGTCGGCTACGGCTTCGATGAGTCCGATTGGCTTGCTGTCGAAGCGGGACTGCGAGACTCGGACATCGAGGCCGAGAAGTGGCTTGAGTACCCGTTGATGGGTGAGCCGGTCCTGCAGGTTCGAGTTGCACGCGAGCCTCAGGCCGATCCTGTAACGGTGGAAGTGCGCAGCGCCGAACAGGTCGAGGAGGAGCTGCGTGTTCGGATCGCGGCCGCCCTCGAGATCTTCAACTGCTACGAGATCGGTCGCTGGCGAACGCGTCCGTGAACCGGTGTGTCCTCAGGCGATCAGGGACGGTCGGTGGCGGGATTCGGGGACGGTCGGTATGGGATGGCTCGCGCTCCTTTCCGACCAGGCCCGAATAGCCGCCCTGGGATCAGCGCCAGGTTCCCGCGAAATCGGACGCGGGCCGCTTCCGGGGGCGGGCTACCGTTTGCGGATGGATGTTCGACCGGCGACACGGGATGATTGTTCGGGGATCGGTGAAGTTCATGTCCAGGCCTGGCGGACTGCCTACCGAGGCGAGTTTCCTGACGACTACTTCGACGGTCTCGATCCGAGGGAACGGGCTGAGTACTGGAAGGCTGTTCTCGAGCGGACTGGGGACTTCGGGTCTCGTCTCGTCGTCGTCGAAGCACACAAGAGCATCGCGGGATTTGCCTGCTTTGGTCCGGCCAACGGTGTTGCCGGACGAGGTGAGCTGTACGCGATGAACGTGCATCCATCGCTTTGGAGGGCGGGTGTCGGGTCGGGTTTCTGAACTCGGTATCGAGCCAGCTTGTCGAGATGGGGCTACCTGACGCGTTGCTTTGGACTGGTCAACAGAACACTCGCGCACAGTTGTTCTACTTCGCCCACGGCTGGCAACTCGATGGGACCGCCCGCGAAGAACAGGTCCATGGGGTGGTCGTTGCCGAAGTGCGCCTGGCCAAGATGCTCGGCTAGGACCCCGACGGCCCGGCGTCATGCTGGGTCCCAACCGACCCCAACCTGCATGGCCACGACCGGCAGAAGTCGAGCATCACCGAGCCCCGGCGATCAGGGATGGTTCGCCCGCGGCTTATGGGCGGACGGTATCTGGCACTACCGTCCGGCGTCGGAGCGAGTCGGCGTTCTTCAACTGGCCTGGTCTTCCAGATTTGATAGCCGGTCGCAGGATTGGGAGGCGTCAACATCAACCATGGGGAGGCACGGTTCGTGGCTGTCGCTGGTACCGAGCGCGTTGAGTGGGCGAGATAGGTGCCGGTGTTGTTCTGTCCGGGTTGGGAACCTCGTGCGCCGTACTGGGGGCTTGAACTCGCCCGAGGCCGGAGAGCACGCCTTCGAGTACGGGGAGGGCGTGGGCGACTTGTTTGGCCCGTATGAGGGTGTCCCATGCTCGTTCGAACTTCTTCCAGCCGGTCGCGTAGGCCAGATGGCGGAGCTGACCGGTCCGGTCTGGTTTGGCCATCGCGGCGCGGGCGATGTTCTTCCACCGGTAGAACTCGCGGTAGGACCACCAGTAGCCCTCCTCGAGCCGCTCGGGTGACATCTGAGCGGGTTGGAAGACGGCGTGGCGGGTGTCGTACCGGTCCCAGTCACGGTGAAGAAGGCGTCTCTGGGACTCCATCCGCTGGTAGAGCCCGGTGGAAGGGTACGGAGTGAGGATGTGGAAGGTGGCGGTCTCCACACCGTGGTCGACCGCCCACTCGACTGTTCGCTCGAAGACTGACTCGTCGTCGTCGTCCATCCCGAACACGAAGCTGGCGTTCACCATCACCCCGAGATCGTGGAGCCGGCGGATCGCAGCGGCGTAGTCCCGGCCGAGGTTCTGGTGCTTGCGGTGTCCGCGCAGGTTGGCCGATGAGATGGACTCGAAGCCGACGAAGAGACTTCGGAGTCCGGCAGCAACCGCGGATTCGAGGAGGCCGGGTCGAAGCACGGACTGCACGGTGCCGGCGGCCTGCCACAGGCGACCCATCCCGGTCATGGCGTCGAACAGCTGGCGGGCGAAGCGAACGTTGCCAAAGAGGTGATCGTCCAGGAAGTAGAGATGGCGACCAGGAAGGCGGTCGATCTCGGCAAGGGCCTCGTCGACGGTCTGTGTGTAGAAGGACCGGCCACCTTCGAAGAACGCCTCCTTGTAACAGAAGTCGCAGCTGTGTGGGCACCCACGGGAGACAACGATCGAGTTCGGGACCAGGTAGAGGTGCCGCTTGATCAGATCCCGTCGGATCGGTGGGAGTCCCTCGAGTGTGCGGACCGATGAGTCGTACCGAGGGCGTGGGTGGCCGGCCCGAAGGTCTTGTAGGAACAGGGGCCAGGTGTCCTCGCCCGGCCCGGTGAAGATCGTGTCCGCGTGGAGCGCAGCCTCGTGGGGAAGGGAGGTCGGATGGAGACCTCCGATGACGACATAAGAACCCAGGGCCCGGTAGTGGTCGGCGATCTCGTAGCTCCGGCGCGCCGAGGTGACATAGGCCTGGATCACGACGAGATCTGGTGTGTCATCCAGCCGGAGTGGCTCGACATGCTCATCGTGGATCACCACCTCGACGTCATCATCAAGGTAGCCGGCGAGTGTCGCGAGCCCCAGGGGCGGGAACAGCGAGTACTTGATCGGCCTGAACAGAGGGCTTGTCGCCTCGGTCAAGGCCGGCAAGATCATCTTCACGTACACGCAGTCCCCATCCGTCGTCTCCGCTGCCGAGATCAGTCTCGTCCGCGGGTGTTGACCACAGGTGAGCGCCGTGTGCGGATGTTGTGGAGCCACGATCCACTCAAATCACTCGGAGATTCTGCCG
>JAAEMS010000279.1 GCA_024225275.1 Actinomycetes bacterium | reverse complement strand
GGCCGAGGGCTTTGCCATACACCGCAACTGGCGGGTCGATGAGCCCTTCGACGAGACCTTCGTCGCCCAGGACAAGGACTGTGTGACCGTCCGCAAGGGCTACCACTCGTCGGTCGCCGCCCCCAGCAGCCACATGTTCTTCCTGAACTACCTGGCCGGCGATCTCTATGACACCGAGCGCACGACCCCGCCCTGCTTCCATCCCGACTTCACCTGGATCCAGGACAACTGGGACCAAGGTGGGTGGGATCTGCCAGTGGTAGGCCCGTGAGTCTGGCGTCGGTGTCCCAGGACGGTCGTTTTGCTGTTCTGGCCCTCGACCACCGCGACTCCCTCCGTCGGTTTCTGGATCCCGATGACCCCCAGCGGGTCTCGGGGGCCGAGCTGACCGAGATCAAGCGGATCCTGGTCGAGGGCGTCGGGGGCCTGGCTACGGGGGTCATGCTCGAACCCGAGTATTCGATCCCCCAGGTGAGCGACCTGCTGCCTCCGACGGTTGGTTTCTTCGCCGCCCTCGAGGCTCAGGGCTACCTGGCCGACCCCGGGGCGCAGGCCACGAGCCTTCTCGAGGGGTGGTCGGTAGAAGGGGCGGTGGCCTCGGGGGCGGCGGTGGCCAAACTCTTGCTGCCGTACCACCCGGACCGCCCCTTGGCGAGGGAACAGAGGGCCGTCGCCGCCGCGGTGGTGGCCGATTGTCAGTGGGCCGGCATCCCGATCGTCCTCGAGCCCCTCTTCTACGACCTCGGCGACCCGGCCGACCGGTCCCGAGTCGTTCTTTCCACCGCAGAGCACTTCGCGGCTCTTGACCCCGACCTGCTGAAGCTCCCGTTCCCGGTGGACCCCGGCCTCGTTGCCGACCGGGCCGATCGGTTGGCTGCCTGTCATGAGGTCTCGTCGCGCTGTGCGATGCCGTGGGCCCTGTTGTCCGGAGGCGGATCGTTCGGGTCGTTCCTCGAACAGGTGGAGGCCGCCGCCGAGGCTGGATGCGCCGGCTTCATGGTGGGTCGGGCTCTCTGGGGTGACGCCGTTCTGGCTCCGGCCGATCAGAGGAGAGAACTGATCGAAACCCGGGTCCGGGCCCGGATGGCGTCCTTGCGGGTGGCTATCGGGCTTCCCGCCATCGGCCTCATTTCTGGCCCCTGAAGGTCGACTCGGGCCAACTCGTATTCAGGTTTGCCAGACTCGCAGCCGCTGGGCTGCGACAATGAGCTGGTGAGCCCTACAACACCTGCCACTGGTCAGCCTCTCCGTCGAAGGGAGGACGAGGCCCTTCTGCGCGGGGCAGCCTCATTCACCGGCGACCTGCGCGACCCACGGCTCGAGGGGGCCGTCGGTGTCGCCTTCGTGCGCTCGCCGGTCGCCGCGGGCTCCATCGAATCGGTCGACACCGCCGAGGCCCGCTCCATGCCGGGTGTCCTCGACGTGCTCACCCGCGACGATGTGTCCGACGACGTCCCCTTCGCGCTGCCGTTGGGGGCCGAGCACGCCCAGCCTCTCCTGCCCGCTGACTGTGTCGGTTTCGTCGGCCAGGTGGTGGCTGCGGTGGCGGCCGAGACGACAGCCCAGGCCGTCGATGCCGCCGAGCAGGTCGTGGTCGAGTACGGGGAGGGGCACCCGGTTGTCGACCTTGACGACGCCATCGCCTCGACCACGATCGAAGCAACGCGAGTCGACACCCCCCACGAGGTGGAGCAATTCGAAGCAGATGTGGTCGTCGAGCTGAGCACCTGGAGTCCTCGCCAGCTGCCGGCTCCCCTCGAGGGTCGGGTATTGGCCGCTACCTGGGAGGACGACCGTCTCCTGCTGTGGGCGGCGACCCAGACGCCCCATGCCTATCGGATCAATCTGGCCAAGCTCTTCGACCTGCCGCCTGAGTCGATCAGGGTGGTCGCTCCCGCGGTTGGTGGTGGCTTCGGCGGCAAGACCAGCCGCACCGCTGAGGAGTACCTGGTCCCGATGCTGGCCCGGCGCCTGGGTCGTCCGGTGCGCTGGGCCGACACCCGGTCCGAGTACTTCGCCACCGGTACTCAGGGGCGCGGCGAGCGCATCGACTTCACCATTGCCGGCACGGCCGACGGTCGGATCACGGCACTCCGATCGAACCTGGTCAAGGACGGTGGTGCCTACCCGCTCGTCGGGGTGCTGCTGGCCGGGGGATACACCAAGGCGGTGGCGAACGGCTGCTACGACATCGGTCACGTGGAGTTCAACGCGGTGGGGGTCACCACCAACCGGCCACCCACGTCGGCCTACCGGGGGGCTGGACGGTCGCCTTACATCGGTGGGCTCGAGCGGACCGTTGACCTCTATGCACGCCGGGTCGGGCTCGACCCGGCCGAGGTGCGCCGCCGCAACCTCATCCGTCCCGAGCAGATGCCCTACGAAACGCCGACCGGGGCCCGCTACGACGAGGCAGACTATCCGGCCGACCTCGAGCGGGCCCTCGACCTGGCCGGCTACGACGGGTTGCGCCGGGACCAGGCCACCCGCCGGTCCGCCGGAGACACCCGGGCCCTCGGTATCGGTATCGGCTGCTACAACCACATGACCACCGGCGGGGGCGGTGAGGAGGCCAAGGTCACCGTCGAGCCCGACGGTACAGCCATCGTGGTCACCGGCACCACGTCTCAAGGTCACGGCCATGCCACGACCTGGGCCCAGATCGCGTCCGACGTGCTGGGTATTCCCGTCGAGTCGATCCGGGTGGTCCAGGGGGACACCGATGCCATCGCTACCGGGGTTGGAGCGATCGGATCCCGATCTCTCCAGACCGCGGGTATGGCCGTGCACCGGGCGGCCACCGAGGTTGTCGATCAGGCCCGGTCCATCGCCGCCGACCTGCTCGAAGCGGCCGAGGCCGACATCGTCCCAGCCGATGGGGGTGCCGGCTTCCACGTAGTGGGCACACCGGCCCGGATCATCACTTGGGGCGAGGTAGCCGCCCAGTCACCCGACAACGAGGTGACCTGTGGGGACTTCTACGATACCGAGGGGCGCAACACCTTCCCGTCCGGTACCCATGTGGCGGTCGTAGAGGTCGACACCGAGACCGGTGCTGTCGAGTTGGGGCGGCTCATCAGCGTCGACGATGCCGGCACCGTGGTCAACCCGATGATCGTCCAGGGCCAGATACACGGAGGTATGGCCTCAGCCATTGGTCAGGTGTTGGGTGAAGTCATGGTCTACGACGAGAGCGGCAACCCGCTCACCACCACCTTCGTCGACTATGGCTTGCCCACCACCGACCAACTGCCCAGCTTCGAGACCGTGAGCTCGGCTACCGCCAGCAGTTTCAACAGCCTGGGCTTCAAGGGGGTGGGGGAGTCGGGCACCGTGGGTGCGACTCCGGCGGTTCACAACGCGATCGTCGATGCGGTGGCGCACCTGGGGGTGGAACACATCGATCTGCCCTGCACGCCCGAGCGGGTATGGGCCGCGATCAGCGCCGCCCGCGGCTGAGCAACCGCCCGGGGAGGGTGATGATGGCTTTCACCAGATCGAGTACCGCGTTGACGGAGATGCCGACGATCCGGAACGGCAGAGCCACCACCCAGACGATCGGGTAGGCGACCAGAGCCACCAGGGCCAGCGGCCAGCACAGCACCGCCAGGATCAGCCAGAGCAGGAACCTCATGGTGCTGCTCAGCCCTGGGTGCGGGAGTTGGCGAAGTGGGGCTCACGCTTCTCGAGGAAGGCGGCCGCGCCCTCGCCCATGTTGTTCGGGATCAGGACCTGTTGGTGGTCTCGCTCGAGGTCGAGTTGGGCCGACAGGGTGTTGTGCTCGGCGTCCTGCATGGACCGACGGATCCGCGTCATGGCGTCGGGTGAGCTGTGGGCCAGCGAGGCTGCCACCTCACCGACCGCAGTGTCGAGCTGGTCGTCGTCGACCGTGTCCCAGATGAGACCCCAATCCTTGGCCTGATCGGCGCTGATCCGGCCACCGAGCATGGCGATGCCGCGGGCTCGGGCCTGACCGGCTCGGAGGGGGAGATGCCAGGTCGTTCCCAGGTCGGGAACGATGCCGAGGCGGGGGCCGAAGGTGGCCACGAAGAAGGCCGACCGGGCCGCGATGGTGATGTCGCAGGTCATGGCCAGGCCGAACCCGCCTCCGGCCGCCACCCCGTTGACTCGGGCGATCGTGGGCACCGGGAGATCGGCGAGGGCCCGCATGGTCGGGTTGAAATGGTCGTCCATACCGTCGGTGACCGAGCTGTCAGCCCCCGGGTCCTGATCCATGGTGGAGAGATCGGCGCCCGAGCAGAAACCCCGGCCGGCTCCGGTGATGACGGCCACCCGGATGCCATCGTCGTTCTCGACCTCGGTCAGGGCGGCCAGGAGGTCGTCCATGAACTCGGTGGTCATGGAGTTGAGTGACTCCGGCCGGTTCAGGGTGATGGTGGCGATGCCATCGGCGTGCTCGTACATGACGGTGTCCATCACTGCAAGGTAGTCGGTGGATTCGACCCGTTCAGCACAACCACCCCGAACCCCCGCTTTCATGAGGCGGATTGCCTCACAGGTGACGCGATCGGCCTCATGTTCGGTGGGGTCAGGGGAGGAGGAGGGCGAGGGCGGAGCGGCAGAGGTCGTCGATGACCACTGGGGAGGGGCGGCCGCCGAGCAGGAGGGGGTTGTTCAGGCCCTGGGTGAGAACCAGCAGCGATGTCGCGCGCGGGGCGGGGTCGCCAGCGCGGAGCAGGCCGGCCTTCTGGCCGAGCTCGATGTGGCGGGCGAGATGGTCGCGGCTGGTGGTTTCGTGATGGCGGTAGACGGCGCGGATGCCGCGGTGGTGGGGTAGACGGGCCAGCGCGGCGCGCATGACGAACGCCTCGACCCCGAAGGCGGCCACCACCTCCCGCACCATCTGTTCGACCACCGATTCGACCCCTCGTTCCAGCAGGTTCTCGATCCGGAACAGCTCGTTGCTGACCCGAATCACCGCCCTGAGGCTCAGGTCGAGAGCGGCGGCCAGGGCATCGTCGTGGGTGTCGAAATGGGCATAGAACGTCGCGGGCGACACCCCGGCGGCGGAGCTGATGGCGGCGACGTCGATGGCCCCTGATCGAGCTACCTCGTCGTGGGCGGCACGGCCCAGCTCGGTTCGTGTGCGTCGGGATCGTTTGCTGATCGGCGCCTCGGCAGCCATGAGCCGAATCTACCTGGCCGGAGTTGGCCTCAGGAACTGGTTGAGGCAACCAGAGCCCTACTCTATATTCACGCCATGACGAACACGATCCTGGAAACGGCTCGCGAGATCGGGCCGTCGATTGCCGCCCGGGGCGACGAGATAGAACAGCTCGCCACCCTGCCCATCGATATCGTCAACCAGATCCGCCCCAGTCAGGCCTTCCGCCAGTACGTGCCGGCCGATCTCGGTGGCCCCTCCTCCACCGCCTGGGAAGGGCTCGAGGTCATCGAGGAGTACGCCTACCACGACGGGTCGACCGGCTGGAGTGTCGCCATCTCGTGCACCAGTTCGCTGATGGCGTCGTACCTCCGCGACGACTGGGGCCAGCTGATCTTCGGCGATCCCCGTTCGATCACCGGTGGCTACGCGGCCCCGGCGGGCAAGGCCATCCCGGTCGATGGTGGCCTCCGGGTGTCGGGTACGTGGCAGTGGGGCTCGGGTACCAAGCACTGCACCTGGATCGGGGGCGGCTGCATGCTTGTCGACGACGAAGGAAGGATCAGCCCCCGCCAGGACGGCCTGGCCTTCCCGTACGTGTTCTTCGAGCTCGATGACGTCGAGTTCATCGAGACCTGGGAGGTGTCGGGCCTCGCCGGTACGGGCTCGCTGGACTACAAGGTGACCGACGCCTTCGTGCCCGAGGGCCGCTGGGTCCAGATCGGGGTCGACGCTGCTACCCGCGAGAACGCGTTCAGCCGCTTCTCCTTCTACGGCCTACTCGCCCTCGGTATCGCCGCCACCTCGCTGGGTATTGGCCGGCGGGCCATCGACGAGCTGGTCGCGTTGGCTGCCACCAAACGACCTCAGGGCAGCAGCCGTCCCCTCCGCGACCGCCCACCGATCCAATCCGACACCGCGATCGCCGAGGCCAAGCTCCGGTCGGCGTGGGGTTTCGTCGAGGACACCGTCGGCGCCTGCTGGGAGGCTGCCAGTGTCGGCGATTCCCCCACCGACGAGCAGAAGCGGCTCCTGCGGTTGAGCGCCACCCATGCCACCCAGACGGCCGCCGAGGTCACCGAGCTGATGTACAAGGCGGCCGGCGGAGCCGCGGTCTACAAGACCAGCCCCATCCAGCGATGCTTCCGCGATGTATTCGTCGCCACCCAACACGCCATGGTCGCACCACGGACCTTCGAGGTGGCCGGTCGCATGCGGCTCGGCCTCGAAACCGACACTGGAATGCTCTGATTACATGCCAATAGCGCTCCCGCCTCAAGATGATCCGCGTCGGCTCCAGGTCAGGGCCTGGTTCGACTCTCGTCCTGAACCCACCGCGCGGCAGCTGGCCGAGGCCGGCTACGTGGCTCCCCATTGGCCCGATCCCTGGGGGCTGGGCGCCGACCCCGAGCTTCAGCTGATCATCGATGACGAGCTGGCCCGGGCGGGGGTCTCCCGACCCGACAACGCCATCGCCATCGGTTGGGCGGGCCCCACCATCGCCGCCGGCGGCACTCCCGAGCAGCAGCAGAAGTGGCTGCCCGGCATCCTCGACGGATCCGAAGAGTGGTGTCAGCTCTTCTCCGAGCCCGAGGCCGGAAGCGACCTGGCTGCTCTGCGCACGAGGGCCGTGCTCGACGGCGACGAGTACGTGGTCAACGGCCAGAAGATCTGGTCGACCTGGGCCAACCGCTCTGACTGGGGCATCCTCCTCGCTCGCACCGACCCGTCGGAATCGAAGCACAAGGGCATCTCCTATTTCGTGCTCGACATGAAGACGCCCGGCATCGAGGTTCGCAAGATCATCGAGATGACCGGCGGCAACCATTTCAACGAGACCTTCTTCACCGACGTCCGGATCCCGGTGGCCAACCGCATCGGTCCCGAGAACGAGGGATGGGGGCTGGCCAAGGTCACCCTGGGAAACGAGCGGGTCTCACTCTCCGAGGGCGGGGTCCTCTGGGGCATGGGCCCCGACCCCGACGAGTGTTTCGCCGAGGCCAAGGGCCGGGGCGCCGGTGCCGATCCGATCACCAGGCAGGGGGCCGCCCGGCTGCGCACCGACACTCAGATCATCGGCCTGCTGGGCGACAAGATCGTCGAGGCGATGATGCAGGGCGACGATCCGGGCCCCCAGGCATCGATTCGCAAGGCTCTCGCCGATGCTCACGGTCAGGACCTGATGTCACTGGTCAAGGACCTGTCCGGTCCGGCCGGCATGATCGGCCTCCAGAACGAGGAGGCCGAGGAGCTCGACCCCTGGCACTGGGGCTACCTGTTCAGCCGAGCTCTCACCATCGGTGGTGGCACCAGCGAGGTCCAGCGCAACATCATCGGCGAACGGCTTCTGGGCTTGCCCCGCGAGCCACCGACCTAGGATCGTCGGCCGAGCGGCGCCCAGCCCGAAGGCGCACAACAGAGATGAGCCCCATGAGCTACGACGATTTCGAGTACCTACACTTCGAGCGGCTCGACGGGCACATCCTGCTGGTCACCATCGATCGACCCGAGAATCCGCTCAACGCGGTGAACGGGCAGATGCACGACGAGCTCACGGCGTTGTTCCCCGCGCTCCAGCATGAACGCGAAGCCCGCTGCATCGTGCTCACCGGGTCGGGTCCGACCTTCTCGGCCGGCGGCGACTTCGACTGGTTCCCGACCCTCCAGGCACCCGGCCGGCTCGAGCCCCTGCGCCAGGATGGCAAGAACCTGATCTGGGACATGCTCGATGTCGTGGTGCCGATCGTGGCCGCGGTGAACGGTCACGCCATGGGCCTGGCCGCTTCCATCGCCCTGCTGAGCGACATCATCTTCGTGGCCGAGTCGGCCCGTATCGGCGACCCCCACGTGAAGGTTGGTATCGTCGCCGGCGATGGGGGCACGGTGGCTTGGCCGCTCGCCATCGGTCCGGCTCTCGCCAAGCAGTACCTCCTGACCGGCGACCCGATCTCGGCCACCGAAGCCCACCGTCTCGGCATGGTCAACTTCGTGACTCCCGACGATGAATGCCTGGACGAAGCGCTGGCCTTTGCCCGTCGCATCGCCGCCAACGCGCCCATGGCTGTGCAGTACACCAAGGTCGCCACCAACAAGCTGCTGAAGGACGCGGCCAACACCGCCTTCGACGTGGCCACCGCCCTCGAGATCGTCACCTTCCAGAGCGAGGATCATGCCGAAGCGCTGGCCGCCCTCCAGGAGGGCCGCGACCCGACCTTCCACAACCGCTAGCCACCCGCCGTCACCACCCCGCCAAAGAGAACGAGGAACCCCATGGAACTGCACGATGCCCTGATGACGACGCGGGCCATGCGCCGCCTGTCCGACCAACCGGTGAGCGACGCCACCATCCAGCGCATCCTGCGGGCCGCGGTCCAGGCGCCCAGTGGGGGAAACATCCAGCCCTATCAGTTTCTCGTGGCCACCGACCAGGAGGTCAAGGATCAGCTGGCGGCCATCTACCTGAAGGCCCACGAGCGGTACGAACCAGCTATCCAGCAGTACATTCCGCCGTTCAAGGACGAGGCCGCCGAGCGTCGGCACCAGCGCAACTGGGCCGCCACCGATCATCTGGCCCGAAACCTGGCGGCCGTGCCGGCCATGGTGCTGGTGCTGGTGCCCAAGATCTCGATGGCCATCGACGACGACGAAGGCACCATGGATGTCGGCCCCGTCTACGCCTCGGTCTATCCGGCGGTACAGAACCTGATCCTGGCCGCCCGCAACGAGGGCCTGGGTACCGTGCTCACCACCGTCTTCCGGATCTACGAGGACGAGGTACGCGAGGTCTGCGGCATCCCCGAGCGGTTCGAGGTCGTGGCTCTCATGCCCCTTGGGGTTCCTACCGGGAAGTGGGGGGTCGCCAGCCGGCGTCCGGCCGAGAGCATGACCAGCTGGAACCAGTTCGGCGAGAAGCGCCCCGCCATCGAGGAGTAGGGGCAACCTCATCTCAGCACCACTGACCATCGCCAGGCGGTTGCCGCCGCGAGCGGCGAGCGTGCCGACCATTTGGCCCTGGCCGAGCTCGGAGCCGGTCCCGGAATCGGTGTCGCCGCCCCGATGCCCAACATGGTCGAGCCGGTGCTCGCCATCCTGGCCTGCGCCCGTCTGGGGGCCGTGATCGTACCCTTCCCGATCCAGTATCGGGGCCACGAGCTTCGCCATGGACTCGGCCGAATTCCAGGTCGATCAGCTCTCCCTCGACAGTGCCGATCGCATCTTTTGTCCGTTTCCGGTGGTCAATGTGCGGGCATCGGCGGGGTGCTGGTGCCATGGGTTCTGGCCGGTACCATCCACCGTCTGCACCAGCCCCTGGACCTGCCGGTCTTCCTGCAACAGATGAGCACCGAAGGCATCACCCACACCGTCGCCCCACCTCCTCTTCTCAACATGCTCCAGGCCAACGAGGCCATGCTCGAGAGCGTCGATCTCTCCGCCGTGCGCATGATCTCGTCGGGTTCGGCCCCTCTCGCTCCGTGGATGGTCGAGGGCTGGCAGGCCAGAGGGATCGAGATCGTCAACGGGTTCGGCTCCAACGAAGGGGCCGCCATGCTCTCGACCATGGCGATGGTGCCCGACCCCTCCGATCGGGCCCGGCACTTCCCCCGGCCCGACCGCTCCGGGGTGAAGACCCGACTGGTCGACCTCGACTCCGGTGCCGAGATCACCGAGGCCGGGACACTGGGTGAGCTGCGGTTCGCCGGGACACTGGGTTCGATGGCTACCTCGAGTCGGCGGGCGAGGAATTCGACGAGCAGGGCTACTACCGAACCGGCGATCTGTTCGAGTGGATCGACGACGGGAGTGTTCCCCCGGCGCTCATGCGATTCGTAGATCGGGCCAAGGACATCGTGATCCGGGGAGGTATGAACATCCCGGCCGCCGAGGTCGAGGGTCTCGTCTCGAGCCACGAAGCGGTGGCCGAGTGTGGGGTGGTCGGGTATCCCGACTCCGACCTCCGAGAGCTCGAGGTGGGCAGCTACAAACTTCCCGAACCCATCGAGATCATCGAGGCCCTGCCCCGGAACCCGGTGGGCAAGATCACCAAGCCGATCCTGCGGGAGAAGTGGGCCGAGTAGAGGATCAGAGTCCGCTGGCGGCGGCCGCCAACTTCGTTCGGTCAGCCGCGGTGGGCTCATCGATGCGGTAGAGCTGCTGGGCGTTGGACCATAGGATCTTGGGTCGGATCTCGGGATCGGTGTCGCCCAGGCCTTGGGAGATCCGATCGTGGACCTCGTCGTCGTACAGGCTGGTGGGGTGAGGGAAGTCGGTCTCGAAGAGGATGCTGTCGGCCCCCACCCTGTCGATGAGCCGGCGGGGCGCGACCTGCTCGAACCAGTAGCAGGCGTACACGTTCGAGGCGAAGTACTCCGACGTCAAGCGGTCGAGATCGGGACGCTCCTCGGGAACCCGGTTGCCCAGGAACAGGTTGACCGAGCCAGCGGCGAAGGTGGCCATCCGGCCGTAGGCGCCGACCTGTCTACGGCCCAGCCCAGCCTCCATGTTCCCCGAGCCGATGTGGAAGCTGATGGGCGAGCCGACCTCGACCGCGGTTTCCCACAGGGGGTCCCAATGAGGGTCGCCCAGCATCGGTAGGTCAAAGGCGTGGGGCTCGCCGGTGAACAGGATCCCCTTGTGGCCCATTTCGGCGCACCGGCGGACCTCCTTCACCGCGGCGTCGACGTCCCAGAACGGGGTGGAAGTCACCGGTAGCAGTCGGCGCGGGTCAGCCGACGCCCACTCGGTCTGCCAGTCGTTGTAGGCCTCGACGCAGGCCAGCATGAGATCGGGTTCGTCGAGCTGGAGGAAGGCCTGGCTGCCGAAGCCGGCGACGTTGGGGTACATGACCATGGACCAGATGCCCATCTCGTCCATGTAGCTCAGCCGGGCGTCGGCGTTGTGGGCCGCCGGGTGCATGTAGTCGTAGGTGGCGGGCCACTCCATCATGTCGCCCCGCCCCGCCGTGGCGGTCAGGCCGGCGCCGCCCATGCGCTCGTCGCCCAGGAACCAGGTGCCGCGGCCCCGGCGATCAGGCTTCACATACGGCACCCGGTCGCATCGAAGCCGGGACTCGGTCGACGAAGACCCCAGGATCTTCGGTGACGTGGGTGTCAACGTCGTTGATGGTGTGCTCGGTCACGTGCATCCCCATGCGCGAATTCCACCGACCCTGCTCTGGGGCTGCCGCCGGAAGGGGTGGGCGGCCGAATCTCAGCCCGTGACAGTGACCTGCTGGTCGGGCAGGAATGTCATGAGGTGGGGCCGGGACAGCCCGCCCGCCGCCATCGTGACGTATTCGCCGAGGAATGCCCCTGTGTCGCCGTGGAACCGCAGGATCATATGGTCGACGTGGTCCCCGACATAGAGATGGCCGTCGGGCCCGAAGGCCAAGCCGGATGCCTTGTCGAGGTCGGCAACGCCGCCGGCAGCTATGAACACATCGATGAAGGCACCGGTCGTACCGTTGTAGCGAAGCACCTCTCCCGAATTGAAGCTGGCGACGTACAGGTTCCCATCAGGTCCGAAGGTCATCTGTTCTGGTTTGTTGAGGCCGCCACTGCCGGCGCCCACAAAAGTGTCGACCAAGGCCCCCGAAGTTCCATCGAGTCGAACTATTGAATGGTTGTTGTAGTTGCCCACGTAGAGATTGGAATCCGGGCCGAAGATGAGATCGTAGGGTTGCCTGATCCCGCTGTCGGCGAAGATGTCGATGAACGCACCGGTGGTTCCGTCGAAACGCAGGACACGGTCCGAGCTCCAGTCCCCGACGTATAGGTGGCCGTCAGGTCCAAAGGCCATCCCTTCTGCGCTGTTGAGTCCGCCTTCACCGGCGGTGACGAACTCGTCGATGTATGCGCCTGTGGTTGCGTTGTAGCGCAAGACGTTGCTCGAGAGATCGCCGCTCACATACAGTCGGCCGTCGGGTCCGATGATTCCCTCCGTGGGGTCGTCCGCCGTGGCGAATACCTCGGAGAAGGCACCGGTCTCCGCTGCGAAACGGAAGACCGTGTCGCCGTCGTAGCTGGGGACCAGCAGTTCGTTGCGGAAGTAGGTTCCGTCTTCGTCGGTTGCGGAAGCAAGAATGTCGAAGGTGAAGCCCGGCGAACTGTATGTGTGTGTCGCGGTGGCGGGGTTGCCGGGGATCGTGTCGATCGTGCCGTCGCCCCAGTTGATGGTCCAGCTGGCGATGGTGTCGGCTCCGGGATCCACTGCTCCCAGATTCAGTGAATAGGGAGCTGCGGTACTCGCGGTCGAGGTGCCACTTGTACTGAGAGCGGGGGCCACGTTGGTGACCGTGACGGTGGTGGTGGATCGTCCGGTGCCGTCGTCGACCTCCAGGGCGATCGGGTACACACCGTCGTCGTCGATGCCCAGGCTCGCGAGGGTGGCCCACGACAGTGATGGGTTCATGCCCGATGCGTCGTCGTACTGCCCATCGTTGTCGAGGTCCCAATGCCACTCGATAGGGGTGCCCGCGGCCCCGGAACCGTTGAGCACGAGGCCATCCCCCTCGGCGATGGCGTAGGGCCCGCCGGCGTCGGCCCCGGCAGAGTTGTTGTAGAGGGCAACACTGGTTCTCAGACCTCCGATGGAGTCGGAGTCGTAGGTTGCCAGGGCGCCCGGGCAGCGTCCGGCGGCGTCACCGCTACCGGTTCTCTCCCAACAGGCGCTGGTGTTGCCGTCGACTCCGTTGGGGCTCAGGGAGATCGACTGCCCTGGTGCGGTGTTCAGCGACAGCTGGGCGCTGTCGTTCCACAGGCCGAGGGCTGAGGCCGGACCGGTCATGCCGGCGGTCACGCCGTAGGCGACGTGGTCGACGATGGTGGACGGTGTGTCGAGTAGCCAGAGCACGTCACCGCTGGCGCCGAGTTTCTCGGCGGGATCATTGACCACGAACTCGAGGCCGGAAGCCGGATTGGTCACGGGCGGTAGGGTGGCGCCGTCGTACACCAACCAGATCACGGCGTACTCGCCGGGCTGGAGTACCGAAGTGGTGCCCCAGTGGTCGGTGGCCGGGACGGTGTAGTTCAGGCTGCTCATCCCGTCGACCTTGAGATTGGCGTCGGCCAGTGTCCACCCGGTGAGATCGACGGCGCTACCTCCGGCGTTGTACAGCTCCACGAACTCCTCGAGCGGATTGCCGGCCTGTTTGTGGAGGACTTCGTTGATCACGATCGACCCGGCGTGGGTCGAGGCTGTGTGGGGAGCCACGTCGATGACGAAGTTCATGATCGTGGCCTCATTCGGGGTGCCGTCATCGGTCACGGTGACGTCGACCGAGTGGATCCCAACCGCTCCGGGGTCTGTCGTCCCGGAGATGAGCCCGGTGCCGCTGATGCTCAAGCCGGCAGGGAGACCGGCTGCGCCGTAGGACAAGTCGTCGAACTCGATATCCGTCGCCATGATCTGGAGGTTGAAGCCAAGTCCGGCATCGGCGGTCTGGGCTTCCGGGTTGGTGACGACGGGAGCGTCGTTGACCGGGCTGACCACCACGGTGATGGTGGCCTGGTTGGAGGTGAGGGGTTCGGGGTCGGTGATGGTGTAGGTGAAGGTGTCGGTGCCCGACCAGTTGGGGTCAGGGGTGTAGGTGAAGCTGCCGTCACCATTGCTCACCGCGGTGCCGTTGGTGCCGTTGGCCATCAGCACCACGGACCCAGGATCGATCGGGTCATCGACATCGGTGTCGTTGGTGGTGACGTCGGGGGTGATGAGGGCGGTGTCCTCGCTGGTCGAGTACCCGGCTCCCGCGTCGTCGTTGGCCACCGGTGCGTCATTCGACGCGGTGATCGTCACCGTCAGGGTGTGGTTGGGGCTGGTATCGATGCCGGCGTTCTCAGTGCCCCCATCGTCCTGGACACTCACCGTCACCGTCGTGGTGCCGTTGGCGTCGGGCGCGGGGGTGAAACTCAGGGTGCCGTCTGGCGCGACGGCCGGGGTGACCGTGAACAGGCCTGGACCGGCAGTGACCGATCCGAAGACGGTGGCCTGTCCGGATTCGTCGGCCGGGCCGGGGCTGATTCCGGTGGCCCAGCCGGGCACCACCGTCGGGCCGCTGTCTTCGGCAACCGTCTGGTCGGCTCCGGCCCCGAAGCTGGGGGCATCGTTGCTGGGCAGGATGGTGAAGGAGAGAGTGTGGGCCGGGCTCGTGTCGGACCCGCCGTTCGCGGTACCCCCGTCGTCGACCATGGTCACTGAGGCGGTTGTCGTGCCGTTGGCGTCGGCGGCCAGGGAGTAGGTGAGGGTGCCGGCCGGGTCGATGGCGGGCTGGGAGCTGAACAGGCTGGGGTCGACGGTCGTCACGACGAACACTGCGGTCTGGGTGGATTCGTCGGTCGGGTCGACCGTGAGCCCCGAGGCCCAGCCGGCCACGGTCACCGGGGCGTGATCCTCGGGAACGGTCTGGTCGGCTCCGGCCCCGAAGCTGGGAGCGTCATTGACCGCGGTCACGGTCACCGTCACGGTGGCCGTTCCGCAGTAGTCGTTGGTGTCGCAGGCGAGGTAGTCGAACGAGTCGGAGCCCGACCAGTCGGCGCCCGGCGTGTAGCGAACGACACCATCGACGACCGAGGTGGCGCCGGCCGTGGGCGGCTGGTCGATGCGCAGGGTTGCCGGATCCACCGTTGCGTCGATCGAGCTGTCGTTGGCCAGGACATCGATGGTGGTCGGGGTGTCCTCGAAAGCGCCGGCCACGTCGTCGACCAGGGCGGGCAGGGTCCCCACGGGAACGATCTCGAGCGCGGCCTCCGCGGTCGAGATGCCCCCGTTTCCGTCGCTGGCGGTATAGCGGAAACTGCCCTCACCCACGTACCGGGTGAAGGGGGTGAAACGGACCTGGTCTCCAACGATGGTGGCGGTGCCGCCCGCAAGGGAGCTGATCGACACGATGCTCAGCGCGTCGTCGTCGATATCGGTGTCGTTGGCCAGCACATCGATAGTGGTCGCCCGGTTCTCGATCACCACGGCAACGTCGTTGGCGGCCTCGGGGCTGTCGTTGACCGGGGTCACCTCGACCCGAACGGTCGCTTCGTCGGTCAGGCCGTCGGGTTCGGTCACCTCGTAGACGATTCTGGCGTGACCCCACTGATCCGGAGCCGGGGTGATGGTGAGTCCGCCGGGTGCCAGCTCGACCCCGAGCTCGGAGGGCTCGTGATCGGGCCAGCTGACGGTGAAGTCGGTGACCCGGAGTTCACCCCCGTCGACATCCAGGTCGTTGGCCAACACGTTGACCGTTACCGACTCGTCTTCGGCCACGGTTGCCGTGTCATCGACGGGTCGGGGGGCGTCGTTGACCGGGGTGAGGGCCAGGGTGAGCGTGCCTTCGTCGCAGGTGTCGTCGCTGAAGCACGCCTTGTAGGTGAGTGACGTGACCCCGTTGGTGTCCGGATTCGGAGTGAACCGGATGACGTCGCCGTCGACGGTTGCGACGCCGTATCTGGACTCCTCGATGATGGTGAGCGACCGAATCGCGAGGGGGGATTCGGTCCCGATATCAACCGAGAGCACCTGATCCTCCATCCCGTCGATGACAAGATCGGGGGCGTCGGCGGCGACGAACGCCACTGCGTCGGGGGCCGGGGGGGCCGGCTCGGCCGGCTCGGCCGCGGGCACCCCGACCAGGGCTGCGACGGCCACACTGGCCGCCGCTCCCGCGGTCGTCGCGGCCGCCGAACCGAGCGAGGCACTACCAGCCGGGAACTGGACCAATGACGAGAGCGGGCCCATCACCAGCCGGAGCCGGCCAATGGCGACGTTCAGGAAGGCGCGGACCACCTCCGGGTCGAACTGGTCGCCGGCGTGGCGGGCCAGCTCGCGGCGGGCTTCGGTGGCGGTCGTCGCCTTCTTGTAGGAGCGGACCGACGTCATCACGTCGTAGGCGTCGGCCACCGCCACGATCCGCCCGGCCCGGGAGATCTCATAGCCGGACAGGCCGTTCGGGTACCCGGCGCCGTCGAATCGCTCGTGATGCTGGGTGGCCGACTCGGCCCATTCGCCCAACCACGGCCGCAGGGGTTCGATGAGGACGTCGGCGTGGGCCGGATGCTCGCGCAGGATGGCCCACTCCGCCTCGTCGAGCTTGCCCGGTTTGTTGAGAATTTCGGATGGCACGCTCAGCTTGCCGATGTCGTGCACGAGCCCTGACCAGTTCAGGAACTCGAGCTCCGTCTCGTCGAGCCCCATTTCCTCGCCGATCATCGCCGAGTAGGCCCTCACCCGTTCGGTGTGCCCGCGGGTCAGGCGGTCGTGCTCGTTGAGAGTGGCGGCCAGGGCAATGAGCTGTTCGGCCGCCTCCTGGGGTGTAGCGCGCGACAGCTGCCCCGAGGCCACCTGCCGTTCCAGTTGTCGGACGGTGCCGGAGCGGATGGCGGTCTTGAACCGCGATGGGGCGTGATCGGGGAAGGCCAGGGAGAGCTTGAACAGGGCTACGACGGGCAGGAGGCGGCGGAGGAGCTTGTCGATCGACCACAACACGAGGGTGGATACCATGGTGAGGCCGATCCACCAGAGGACCGTGGGCACGAGTCCTGGCGGGCGAGGTATCGCCCGGCCCAGGACAAGCACCGCGATGATGGCGAAGAGAATGGGCGCGACGAGGACGAAGGCCCGCACCGCGCCCGCGAATACGGGCCGGCTGTCCCACTTGTTCGATTGGTGTGACATCTCACCTTCCAATACTTGAAGTCGGCGAAAATGCGGGCCGGAATGACCCTCTGAGACATAGATGGGCCGAACGGATCAGGCCCGCAGGAACCCGTGATCATGGGTCGACGGGTGCCGAGAACACCGGCTGGAAGTACATGGCTGCTCGACAGGAGTTTTATCGGTCGATAACATTTAGACATGGTGCGGACGGCCGACGCCCCGGCCTCCGGTCGGGGGAGGGTCAATCGGGGAACCGAGGAGACGCGCGACCGTCTGATAGAGGCGGCGCTGGTCGAGTTCGCGGCCAACGGGTTCGACGGTGCCTCCACCCGAGCCATTGCCTCGCGGGCCGGGGCCCACCAACCCCAGATCAACTACCACTTCGAGTCCAAGGACGAGCTCTGGCGGCTCTGTCTGGAACGGCTCCTGGGCGAGCTCGATGTGGTCATCGCCGAGCACGTGGCGGGCATCGACCCCACCGACGAGCCCGCGGTGTTCGCCGCCATCATCCGGGGACTCGTCGTGTTCGCGTCACGACGTCCCGAGCTCAACCGCATCATGATGCACGAAGGCACCGCCCCCAGCGACCGCCTGACCTGGCTGGTGTCCAACCATCTCGAGTGGCGTCATCGCGACCTGGGGCGTCGCTGGATTTCCCTCACCGACCAGGCTATGGCCGCCCCTCTGCCCGTCGACGTGCTCTATCACATGGTCATCGGGGCGGCGTCCCTGCTGTACGCCAACGCCCCCGAAGCCCGCCTCCTCGGCATCGAGCCCGACTCGTCGGGCGCGGTTGCCGACCACGCCGACTCTCTGGTCGCCATGCTCCTCCCCTCGTACCGACCCCAACACTGAACCGTTCAACCACCGACCCGATCCATCCAGGAGGCCGTCATGGTCGCACCCAGCAAGCTCGCCCACGTCGTCTACGCCACCCACCACTACGACCAGATGATCGACTGGTACACCAGGGTCTTCGAGGCCAAGACCCAGCACGCCAACGACAAGCTCACCTTCCTCACCTACGACGAGGAGCATCATCGGCTTGCCTTCTTGAACCTCGGACCGGCATCCGAAGGCGATGGCCGACGCCGCGATCCAGTGGGTGTGCACCATGTGGCGTACACCTGGGACACCATCAACGGGCTGATGGACACCTACGAGCGGCTCCGCGACATGGGCATCACGCCGGTCACGCGCCTCCGGCACGGGATGACGCTGTCGATGTACTACGAGGACCCCGACGGCAACCGTTCCGAGTTCCAGATCGATGTGCTCGACGTGGACGCGGCGAACGAATTCATGGAGGGAGCGGCCTTCGCCGCCAACCCCATCGGTGAAGACTTCGACCCCGATGAGTTGCTGGCCGCTCACCGGGCGGGAGAAGACCTCACGGCCCGGGTGTTCCGCTCCGACCAGGAGTCGGTGACCGTTCCCGCTCTGGCCGGCGACTGATCCCCGAGGCGCCCCATGGCCACCACCGAGAACGTACCCACCCAGACCACGTCCGCCGGGCCGGTTGTCGATCCCGACGACTTCCTCGGCCGGGTCCGCGACCTGCTCCCCGGCATCCGCGACCGGGCCGCGGCCACCGAGCAGCGAGGCCGGATCCCCGACGAAACCATTGGCGAGCTGATCGAGGCCGGCGTTCTGGCCGGCCTCCAGCCCCGCCGATGGGACGGCCTCCAGCTCGATCCTGCCACCTTCTTCCGCGGGGTGGTGCTGCTCGGATCGGCCTGTGCCTCAACCGGATGGGTGGCCTCGGTGCTGGGCATGCACCCGTGGGAGGTGGCGTGCATGCACCCCGATGCTCAAGCCGATGTGTGGGGTCCCGATCCCACGGCGCTGGTCTCGTCGTCGTACGCACCCACCGGATCGGCCCGCCCCGAGGGCGACGACTACTGGGTCAGTGGCTGGTGGGGCTTCTCGAGCGGAGTGGATCACGCCGGCTGGGCTCTGCTGGCGGCCCTGGTCGAGGGTCAGGAACAGCTCGGGCCCCGCGTCTTCCTCGTGGGCCGCGACGACTTCGCCATCGACGAGGACAGCTGGGACGTCACCGGCCTGGCTGGCACCGGGAGCCGGGCCCTGCGAATCGAGGGGGTACGGGTGCCGGCCTACCGAACCCACCTGATGACCGAGTTCAACGACCCGAGCTTCGAACGGCCCGGTTGGGACATCAACGACTCGCCCCTCTATCGCCACTCATTCCTCGATCTCTTCAGTTGGGGCATCGCCGGCCCGGCTCTGGGCGCGGTAACCGGGTTCGCCGAGGAGTGGGTCCGCCAGTCCCGCCATCGGGTGCCCGGCTTCGGTGGTCCCGGAGTGGCCCAGAAGCCCGAGCTCCAGCTCCGGTTGGCCGAGGGCCTCAACCGGGTCGACATGCTCACCCGGTCGATGGTGTCGGCGTGGGACGAGCTCTACGCGGTGGCGTGCCGGGGTGAGGCTCTCGATCCGGTGGCCCAGCGTAGGCTCCACTACCTCGGTGCCCGCACGATCCCCGACTCGCTCGAGGCGGCCCTGGGTATGTTCGCCACCGCCGGCGGCGGGGTGATGTTCCGCGACAACCCCCTCCAGCGGTTCATGCGAGACCTGCTGGCCATGCGCAATCACCCGGTGGCCAGCCTCGAACGGTTCGCCGGCGACGCGGCCCGAGCCGTACTGAGCTGAGGCGCAGCTGGGCGGGGGCGTCCTGGCACCCCGCGGTGATCTTCACCGAGAAGAGACAGTCGTCGGCGTCGGACCGATGAGCCGAGAACCAAGGACCGCGGTGGCGCGCTACGGTCCGTCGGGTGCCCGGTTCGACCCTTTCCCAGCTGCGGTCCCTACCCGGGCGTACCTACCTGAGGGCGGTGCCCATCGCCCTCGTGGCGGCGGTGGTCATAGGGGTGCCGGCCGATCTGATCGATACCCCGATCTTCGGCCGGCCGGTGCCGGTCCGGGGCATCGACTACCTGATCCTGGCCGTCACCACCGCCCTCATCGGCCTGGTGTTCGCCATCCGGCTCGACGGTGAGGCCGAGCGCGACGAGGCCCAGCAGACCCGCACGGTGTGGGGTGGCTTCGTGTCGTTCCTCGCCGTCGGATGCCCGGTGTGCAACCAGATGGTGGTGGCGCTGGTCGGCGTGTCGGGGGCGTTGAGCTGGTGGGAGCCGGTTCAACCCCTGGTGGGTCTGCTGGCCATCGGGTTGTTGCTGGCCGCCCTACGCCAACGGCTGGCCACCTACGAGCTGACCTCCTGTCCGCTGCCAGCCCGAGTGTGACCATGGAGATCGATCTGCGCGACCGCATCCGATCGGCCTGGCAGGGGCGGATCAGTGGGTGTCAGCTCGGCAAGGCTGTCGCGGCCAGTTCGACCGGGCCGAGCCCGACGACGACATCAACTACTCGGTGCTGTCCCTGCTGATGCTCGAGGAGAAGGGCGCCGATCTCGCCACCGCCGACGTGGCCCGGGCGTGGCTGCGCTACCTGCCGGGCGGCATCGTGTTCACCGCCGAACGGTCGGCCCTGGTGACCCTGCTCCAGAAGTCGAGCTATGGATTCCCGACCGGTGCCGAGCCCGGGTTCGATCTGGCCGAGTGCAGTGACAATGAGTTCAACCACTGGATCGGCGCTCAGATCCGGGCCGACCTCTACGGCTGGGTTCTGCCTGGCCACCCCGACCAGGCCGCCGATCTGGCCCGCCGCGACGCCGAGCTCTCTCACCGGGGCCATGGCCGTCGCCGCCATCGCAGCGGCACTGCCCGAGGCCCACGACGCGGTAGGCGCGGTGTCGGCCGCCCTCGACCTGCTCCCCGCCACCTCCGACTGCGCCGACGCCATGCGGCTGGCTCTCGAGGTCGCGGCATCAGGTGCCGGGCCGGGCGAGATCCATCGGCGCTACGACCACCTCTCGCCGGTACACACCGTCAACAATCTGGCCCTGGTCGTGTGGGGTCTGGTGGCCGCCGGCGACGACTTCGGAGCCGCGGTGGGCGACACCGTGGCGGCCGGCTGGGACACCGACTGCAACGCGGCCGCCGTGGGTGGCCTTTGGGGGCTGTCGGGTCGCGCCGTGCCCTTGCCGTGGACCGAGCCGTGGAACGGTCGGGTCGAGGTCAGCCTGGCCGGCATGGGCGAGCTGGCCCTGGACGAGCTCGTTGAACGAACGGTCGCGGTGGCCGAGTCGATGTGAGGAATTCGAGGGGAGGATCGGCTCCACCATTCACGAGTCCGAGCCCTGGTGGCCCGATCCGGTGGTGGCGTCGCCCGGCACGCTGAAGGTGGTGTTCGTGGTGTTCGACGACGACGGCTTCGGTGATTTCCGGTGCTTCGGATCGGAGATTCACACGCCGGTGCTCGACAATCTGGCCCGCCAGGGGTCTCCGCTACACGAACTTCCACACCACCGGGTCGGTATGGGCACGACCAGCGCCGACGTCGAGGTGGGCGACGCTCGAACGCCAGCCGGGGAACTGGCGCCACGCTATGGCCGAGTCGTCGATGTGGAGCGGGGGACGAACAGGGTCGAGCACGGCCGGCTCAGTCGGTGGGGAGCTCGAACGGCGGGTATTCGTCGGTGAGCAGGAACAGGTAGGCGCCGACCCGGATTGACAGGCGGTTGACTTTCACGACGAAGTCGAGGAGCCCGGCAGGCCAGCGGCCGGTGAACAGCACGGCGAAGAAGGCGGCAATCCAGGCGAAGAAGGCGACAAACCCCACGACCATCATGAACAGCATGATGGGGATGGCCCAGATGATGCGGAGCCCGACCGTGAGTCGGTTGCGGTTCTCGAGGGTCGGCTCGAAAGTTACCGCCACCGGGTTGCCTCCGGGTTCGGCCGCCGTGGTCGAGAACTCGAAGGGCGGGTACTGGTCGTGAAGGAAGCCGGCATAGGCGCCGGTGCGGGCCTGGTACCGGAGGAACATCATCTGGAGGTTGGCCAGTCCTTCGGGCAGCTTCCCGGTGAAGAGGATCACGAACCATGAGATGAAGGCCACCACTCCGGCCACGTTCTCGAGCACATTGACGATGATCAGGTGGGGGATGGCCAGGAACCATTGGACCAATGGTCTCCAGTTGGCCATCTTCTCCGGGGTCTCGACGTCGTATGTCGTGGGGTAGGTCATGGCTCTCCTCGTGGGTTTTGGAGCACGCTAGTTCCCCGTCAGGATAGCTTCCGGGGCAACACTCATCGAGAGGAGTCGTCTTGACCGAGTTCGTTGACGCAACTGGGGCGGCCGAGGCCATACGGAGTGGCGAGGTTTCGCCCACCGAAATGGTGGATGGCGCGATCGACCGGATCGAGAGAGTGAATCCCGAGCTCAACGCGGTGATCATTCCTCTGTTCGAACAGGCGCGGGCCGAGGCTGCCGGTGACCTCCCCGACGGCCCTTTTCGGGGGGTGCCGTTCCTGTTCAAGGACCTCTCCGGCGTGCGGGCCGGCGATCCGTACCACATGGGCAACCTGGGGCTGAAGGAGCTCGACCACCACGCCACCGTCACCACGTCATTCGCCCGGCGCATCGTCGACGCCGGCTTCGTCACCGTGGGCAAGACCAATACGCCCGAGCTCGGCAGCCTCCCCACGACCGAGCCGGTGGCTTACGGCCCCACCCATAATCCGTGGAATCCCGAGCACTCACCCGGCGGTTCGAGCGGGGGTTCAGCCGCGTCGGTGGCCGCAGGTCTGGTGCCGGTGGCGTCGGCGGGCGACGGTGGAGGCTCGATCCGCATCCCGGCCGCTGCGTGCGGGTTGGTGGGTCTGAAGCCGTCGCGCGGGCGGGTGAGCACCGCGCCGGCGGGCGAGGTGTGGGCGGGAGCGGCCATCGAGTTGGTGGTGAGCCGCTCGGTCCGCGACACCGCCGCCCTCCTCGACGTCGCTGCCGGTCCCGAGCTGGGGGACCGCTACGCCATGCCGGCACCGGCGTCGCCCTACCTCGATCTGGTCGGTGCCGACCCCGGGCCGCTGAGGGTCGGACTCACACCTGGGCTCGACGGTGTCCCCATCGATGCCGAGGTGGCCGAAGCGGTCACGTCCACCGGCCAGCTCCTCGAACAGCTGGGGCACCGGGTCGACGTGGACCAGCCTGCGGCTCTCGCCGAGGGCGACCCCGACCGCAACTTCAGCCGGGTGTTGGCGGCTGCCACCGCCCTCGACTTCGATCATCTGGCCGAGATCATTGGTCGTCCCCTCACCGAGAACGACGTCGAATCCACCAACTGGTGGTTCGCCGAGTACGGCCGGAAGCTCTCGGCCACCGAGTACCTCCACGCCCGCGAATGGTGGGACAACCTCGGTCTGCGGATGGCCCAATGGTGGGCCGCCGGTCACGACATCCTGGTCACCCCAACGCTCACCCGCACCGCGACCCCCCTGGGATGGTTCGACGATCGGGCCACCTCGGGTGACCGCATCCGGTCGCTCATCCCCTATACGTGGCCGTTCAACGTGACGGGTCAGCCCGCCATCTCGGTGCCCCTTCACCACTCGTCCGACGGGTTCCCCATCGGCGTCCAGCTGGTGGCTGCCCCCGGCCGCGAGGACCTGCTCATCCAGCTGGCCGCTCAGCTCGAACAGGCCCAGCCCTGGGGTGGCCGCCGACCCCCGATCCACGCCTGACCGCGTTCAGATGGGACTGGCTAGGGTCCGTGCCATGAGTGTCGCCGTCGAGCCCTGGGTCAGTGCCGAGCGGGTCCGCGAGATCTTCGAGTCGGTGAAGAACTGGGGCCGTTGGGGCCCCGACGACGAAGCGGGCGCCCTCAACTTCATCACCGACGAGATCCGGCGGGCCGCGGCGGCCGAGGTCACGGTGGGCGAGACCGTCAGCTGTGCCCGCGAGCTGCCGGTAGATCCGGCGGCGGACAATCCCCGTCCCGCCCTCCACATGATGACCAGGGGCGGCGACGACTGTGTGATCCCTGGTCTCGACATGGAGTCCACCGGCGACTTCGTCGGGGTTGCCTTCCACGGCATGGCCACCTCCCACATCGATGCCTTGTGCCACGTCTTCGTCGACCAGCAGATGTACAACGGATTCCCGGCATCCGAGGTCAAGAGCACCGGTGCGAGCAAGGGCAGCATCATGGCCGGTGGCGACGGCATCGTGGGGCGGGGGGTTCTGCTCGACATCCCTCGGCTGCGACGGGGTCAGCGACGTGCTGCCTGGGCAACACCCGCCCGGCTGGGCCATGCCCATTCACCAGTGTGTGCTGGTGGCCATGGGCGTTCATCTCCTCGACAACCTCCGGCTCGACCGACTGGCCGAAGCCTGCGCCCGCCACCAGAAGTGGAGCTTCCAGCTGGCCGTCGCCCCCTTGAGGGTGCACGGTGGTACCGGCTCACCGGTCAACCCGATCGCCGTCCTGTAGGCCGGCCCACGCCCCACGAGCTCCGGGTGGCCTCCCGGGAGATCACCGACATCGCCCGGCCCGATCTCGACTTCAGAGGCGAATGATCCCCTCGCCGCCCGTGGTGCCCCGGTAGTTGCCCCGGGGTGGGTGGAGCTCGGAATCCGAGCAATTGACGTTCACATGGAAGATCGACTCGAGCGGTACGGGTGCCAGTCTCCGTCATCCACTAGCTTCCCGACCATGATCGACATCGGCACGGTAGGCATCTGGTCCGGGGCTCTCGATGGGCATCCGGCGGGACGGGTTCGGGAAGCGGTGGCCGAACTCGACGCTCAGGGTTGGCCTTGCCTGTGGATCCCCGAAACGGTGTCGCGTGACCCGTTCGTGGCCGCCGGAATGATTCTGGGGGCCACCCCGAACCTGAAGGTCGCCACCGGTATCGCCAGCATCTGGGCCCGCGACCCCATGACCACAGCCAATGCCTCTCTCACCCTCAACGAGGCCTACGACGGCCGCTTCCTCCTGGGCCTCGGTGTCAGCCATCACACCATCACCGAATGGGTCCGCAAGCACGACTACTCGAAGCCGCTCACCAAGATGCGTGAGTACCTCGACCGCATGGACAAGTCGATGTACAAGGGCCCCCCACCCCCCGAGCCGCCCAGTCGGGTGCTGGCCGCCCTGGGTCCCAAGATGCTGGCCCTGTCGGCCGAAATGGCCGACGGTGCCCACCCCTACTTCGTGCCGGTCGAGCACACCACCATTGCCCGCGAGCTGGTGGGCCCCGACAAGATGGTGGCCACCGAGCAGATGGTCGTGCTCGAGACTGATCCCACCAAGGCTCGCGAGATCGCCCGCAAGAACATGGCCGTCTACCTGGGGCTGCCCAACTACGCCAACAACCTCATCCGCATGGGCTACACCGAGGACGAGGTCACCAATGCCTCTGACCGGGTGGTCGATGCCATCGTCGTCTGGGGTGACATCGACACCATCGCCAGCCGGGTCAAGGCCCACCAGGACGCCGGCGCCTCACACGTGTGTGTCCAGGTGCTCCAGTCGGGTACCGACATCCCCACCTCGGCCTGGGGCGAGCTGGCCTCGGCCCTGATCTAGGCGGGGTGGCTGGCTGGTGGCCTGACCCAACCCGAAGGAACAATCCATGAAGCCCATCGTCCGGCTCGCCATCGATCTTGCATCGGGGGCGGTCAGGTCCCGAACCCTGGTCGACGAATGCCTCGACCGCATCGCCGATCCCGCCGGTGAGGGGGAACGAGCCTTCCTGACCGTGGCCGCTGACCGGGCACGCGCCACTGCCGACGCCGTCGATGCGATGAGGGCGGCCGGCACCGCCCCGGGCCCCTACGCGGGTATTCCGGTGGCGGTGAAGGACCTGTGCGACATCGAGGGCGAAGTGTCCACCGCCGGCTCCACCGTCCTGGGCGACCGTCCGCCGGCGGCCGCCGACGCCCCCGTGGCCGCCCGGCTGCGCGCCGCGGGAATGGTGGTGCTGGGCCGCACCAACATGACCGAGTTCGCCTTCTCGGGGCTGGGGCTCAACAGCCACTACGACACGCCCCGTAGCCCGTGGGGACGAGAGGTCGGCCACATTCCCGGCGGCTCGTCGTCGGGCACGGCTGTGGCGGTGGCCGACGGTATGGCCGCCGCCGGCCTGGGCACCGACACCGGAGGCTCGTGTCGGGTCCCCGCCGCCTTCTGCGGCATCGTCGGCTACAAGCCGACGGCCCGGCGCATCCCTCTCGACGGCATCGTGCCCCTTTCGTTCTCGCTCGACTCGGCTGGCCCCCTGGCCCGAACCGTCGAGTGTTGCGCCATAGTCGACGACATCTTCGCCGGGGGCCCGGGCACCGACGTGCCGGCCGCCCGCCCGCCCGATCGCATGAGGCTGGCCGCCATCCAGGACTATGTCCTGAGCGACCTCGACGACACCGTGGCTGGGGCCTACGAGGCGGGGCTGGCTGCTCTGCGGGCCGCCGGGGTCGAGGTCGTCGAGGTCGACTTCCCTGAGCTCGACGAGCTCCCCACCATCAACGCCAAGGGCGGGCTGGCCACCGCCGAGGCCTACCACTGGCACCGCGAGCTCCTGGCCAGCAGGGCAAACCAGTACGACCAGAGGGTGCGTATCCGGATCGAGCCTGGCGTCGATGTCTCGGCTGCCGACTACATCGATGTGCTCCTGGCCCGGCAACGGTTGATCGGGGCCGCCTCATCGCGACTCCGCGGGTTCGATGCCTTCGTGCTGCCCACGGTGGCCATCGTGCCGCCCACGATGGCGTCGTTCGACGACGGTGACCCGGCCTACTACAGCCGCACCAACCTGTTGTGCCTGCGCAACACCTCGGTGGGCAACTTCCTCGACTCGTGCTCGATCAGCGTGCCCGCCACCCCTCCCGGGGAGCCTCCCGTGGGGATCATGCTCATGGGTCGCCCCATGGACGACCCCAACCTGTTCAGCCTGGCCCGCACCACCGAAGCCGTCCTCGCCAACTCCTGGGGCTGAATCCCCAGAATCGTCGATCTACCCCCAGGGTGTTCCGAAGGTGTCGTCGAAGGCCAAGGCGGACGGGGGCTGGCGGGTGATGGGGCCGTGGCCCTTGCCCGCCGGGTAGGCGATGGGGATGAGTGCCAATGTGGCCCATTCGTGGGGATGTCGAGCACCGCCTTGACCTCGGGCTCGCGAATGCAGTGGAGAGTGGTGAGGGCGCAGCCCAGCCCGTCGGCCCGACAGGCAAGCAGGGCGTTCTGCACCGCGGTGTTGACCGAGCCACCACCCACCATCGAGGCACGATCGAGGTTCTTGTCGGAGATGGCCATCATCGTGGCCGAAAAAGGATCAGGCCGGGATCCCAGGCGGTGGATCCCGGCCCAACCGAGCCATGCAAGCATGGTTCTCCGGGTTTCGGGTTGGGTGGTGGTGACCCGCGCCGACTCCCAGAACATACGAGCGCATCGCGAAACTGATCAAGAGATCCGCCCGAGTCGACATATCCCGCACTGCGCGCCGACTACTGGCCCGAGTCTGTATGCAAAGAGGCATACTGTCAATCCGAGCCCGTCTCAGAACCCTTCGGGTCGCCGGAACCCACCCAGCGCGTCCTCCAGGAAGCGGCCGACAGCCAGCGTGGTTCGGTCTTCGAGGAACGGTCCGGCAATCTGGATTCCTACCGGGAGCCCGTCCACCTGGCCGACCGGAACGACAGTGGCCGGTAGCCACGACACACCGGTCAGCCCCATCCACTTGAAGATGTCGGCGTAAGGGCGCTCGGCCCCGTCGACCTCGATGGTTCGTGCCGTGAACGGCACCGAATGGTCGTGGGGAATGGCCGGTACCGGCGTCACCGGGAGAAGCACCACATCGAACCCGGTGAAGAAGTCGCGCCACTTGTTGCGCTGCTGGAGCCGGCGCTCGTTCCACCCCAGCCACTCCCGGTGCCGCATGGCGGCGTGCCAGATGCCGAGCTCACCCTGGGGCGGCTCGTCGTTTGCCGCGATCTCCTCGAGCTGGGCCAAGGTCCAGGTGCCGGCTTCGGCCGCCGACAGAAGGTGCATGAAGGTGTCGACGCCCTTGTCGAACGTGAACGCGGGCCGGGCCTCGTAGTCCACGGTGGCGCCCGCCTGTTCGAGGGCGGCTGCCGCCCCGAGGAGACGGTCTCGGTAGTCGGTCGAGATCGGACAGCTCTCCTCGTCGAGCCAGACCGCGACCCGGAACTCGGCGATGTCGGCGTGGCGGGCCGGGGGAAGGTCCAGCGAGTAGGCGATGTCGTTCCAGCTATCAGGTCCGGCCAGCAGCCCCAGGGCCAGCTCGAGATCTTCGACATCGCGGGCCATGGGTCCGGCCACCGCTATGTCGGCCTGCGAGAGGGTGCCGGGCATGCCGGGGATCTGGCCTCGGGCCGACACGATGCCGTAGCTGGGCTTGTGCCCGCAGACCCCGCTCCAGTGGGACGGGATGCGGATCGAGCCGCCGATGTCGGAGCCAACCTCGAGTGGGGTGTACCCGGCCGCCAGGGAGGCCCCGGACCCTCCGGAGGAGCCGCCGGGCGTGCGTTCGATGTCGTAGGGGTTACCGGTGGTGCCGTAGACGTCGTTGTACGACTGGGCATCACCGGCCCAGATGGGGGCATTGGTCTTGGCGAAGACGATGGCGCCGGCTTGCTTGTACCGAGCCACGGGGTCGGCATCGACCTTTGGAACGAAGTCGGCCAACTCGGGTGCGCCCGATGTGGTGACCAGGCCTTCGGTCTGGAACGAGTCCTTGACGGTGATGGGTACCCCGTGGAGGGGACCCAACCCATCACCTCGGGCCACCGCGGCGTCCGCTTCCTCGGCCGCGGCTCGGGCTCGGTCGGCGTCGAGGGCGACGACCGCGTTGACCGGCCCATCGAGTCGACTCACCCGGTCGAGGGCGGCGTCGAGCAGTTCGCGGCTGGATACCTCTCCGCGTGCGATGGCCGAGGCCGTCTCGATGGTCGTCCGATAGGCCCACTCGTCGGCCATGGCTGGTACCCCCAAGTTCAGCTGTGCGGCCCGAACCTATTGGCTACGTTCCTGCCATGCACTTCGGGCTGCGCTACGCCAACATCGGACCCCTCAGCGGGCGGGTTCCCTCGCTCGAGATCACCCGGTTCGCCGAGGAGGCCGGGTTCGAGTCGATCTGGACCATCGAGCACGTAGTGATCCCGGCCGGCTACCAGTCGGCCTACCCGTACTCCGACGATGGTCGCTTCGGTTGGCCGGAGACCCTCGACTACCCCGACCCCCTCATGTGGATGGGGGTGGTGGCGGGGGCCACCGAGCGCATCAAGCTGGGCACGGCCATCGTGATACTGCCCCAGCGCAACCCGGTGGTCCTGGCCAAGGAGCTGGCCACCCTCGACGCCATGTCCGACGGCCGGGTCCTGTTCGGTGTCGGGGTCGGGTGGTTGAGGGAGGAGTTCGAGGCCATCGGTGTGCCCTTCGGTGAGAGGGCCGCCCGCACCGACGAAGCCATCGAGGTCCTGCGCGTTCTCTGGCGCGACGACGAGGCCTCGTTCGACGGTCAATTCACCAGTCTCGATCGGGCCCTCATGTTCCCGAAGCCGGCCCAGCCCAACGGCGTGCCCATCCACATCGGTGGTCATTCACCCGCGGCCGCCCGGCGGGCCGGTCGCCTGGGGGACGGGTTCTTCCCGGCCCGGGCCACCCCCGACACCCTCCCTCCCCTGCTGGCTGAGCTCAACCGGGCGGCTGAGGAGGTCGGTCGCGACCCGTCCTCCGTTGAGATCACCGCCGGCAGCGCCTTCGGAATGGCTGAGGCGGAACGCTTCGCCGAACTGGGAGCCGAGCGGATCATGTGCCCCCTCATGCTCCCGGACCTACTCACCGACGTGGGGGCCGCCAAAGCCAAGATCGAGGGCTTCCGCTCCACGATCATGGACCGGTTCTGAAGGCTGGCAGTTGGCCAGCGGCTTCGAGAAGGCACCCGGCGTGGACTGGGTGGTTCCCAGCTCAGTTGGCCCAGATTCGCTCGAGCCACACCAGGCCACCCGGGGCGGGGGGAGCCAGTGTCAACTCTCCGTGGGTCTCCACCGGGCCCAGCTCGTAGAGGGGACGGGCCTGGCCTTCGGGCCCGTCGCCGGTCGCCGGAGTGGGAAGTGGGTCAGGTTGGTCATCAGCCAGGGCGGTGTCGTTCTCGCCCAGGAAGGTGAATACCCCTGGCGCCTCGAGCACGATCCCATCGGCTGATGTGCGCAGGGAGACGTCGACCACGCCTGGTTCGGGGCGGCGGGGGATGTCGACGATGAGTTGCTGATTGCTCACGGCCAGCACGTTCACCGGGGTGTCACCGATCCACACGAACGTCGTGTCCGGGAAGTGGCCGGCGATCGTGACGTGGCCACCGCCCCCCACCGAACCGACGGCCGGGCTGAGGGAGTCGATCCGCCATTCACCATTCTCGATGGGGAAGCTGACCGCCTCCGGCTTCGGGTCGGGAACCGGTTCCGCCGGTGGGGGATCAATGGGCCGGTCGGGGTCGGGTGAAGCCTGGTCCGGCTCGGGTTCTGGGGTCGTGCCGGTGGGAATCGGCGTCGTGGTGGATGGGGTCGTGCCGGTGCCGGGGGCGATGGTGAACAACTCCACCCGGGGGGAACCGACGAGAAGGCCAGGGTGTCCCCCGAGGGTGGTCTCCATGATGAGCGCGTAGTCGCCGGCCGGGAGTTGGGTGGACAGGCTCAGCTCGACGGGGGCCGTCGGCACCGGAGAGGGAGCTGACAGCACGATGCGGCCGTCGTCGCCCGATCGGCTGGGCCCCGCCCCGGTGCCAACCGGGTGGTCGACCACCACGTAGGTCGTCCCCTCGACGCGGGTGACCAGGGTGGCCGTCCATCCCAGCTCATAGCCCTCGAGCTCGGTGTTCTCATCGACCGTCGCGGTGATGGTCGCCGCCCCCTCGTCTCCGGCGGTCAGGCTCGCGAGCCCGCTGAAGGTGAATGTCAGCCGCGGTCCGGGCCCTCCCGCCATTGCTTGGGCCGCGTTGAGTCGTCCCCCGGTGAGCGAGCCGCGGGTGAAGCCGCTGCCCGGGTCGACCGTGGCGAGGAGTCGGTCTCTGACCCCAATGGCGTCGAGGGTCGGCGCCGCTCCCCGAACCAGGGCCGCGGTTCCCGCCACATGGGGGGCCGCAACCGAGGTCCCGTCGGCCCGGCGGTATCGGCCCCGGGGGGAGGTCGACAGCACCTCGGAGCCGGGGGCGAACAGGTCTACCGAGGTGGGGCCGCGGTTGGAGAACGAGGCCCCGGAGTCAAACCAGGTGCTGGCGGCCACCGTCACCAGGTTGGGGTGGGGGAACGACGCGGGCCAGACCGGGCTGTGGTCGATGTTGGTGGCGTCATTGCCGGCGGCGGCCACCACCAGCACATCGTGATCGAGGGCATGATCGAGAGCCGCAGCCAGCTCGGCGACATCCTCGGAGGTGACGCCCCCGGGTGGGCTCGCGAGGCTGGTGTTGATGACGTCGGCGCCGTTGTCGACCGCGTAGCGGATGGCGGCCGCCACGGTCGCGACCCCGGTTGTCGTGGTGTCCACGACCCGGAGATCCATGATCTGGGCACCGGGCGCGACGCCGGCGATGCCTGTGTCATTGCCGGCCGCGGCAGCGATGATGCCGGCGACGTGGGTGCCGTGCCAGTGGGCGTTGAGGTCATAGCCGGTGGGATCGCCCTGCACGAAGTCCCAACCGTGGCAGTCGTCGGCGAACCCGTTGTTGTCGTCGTCGAGCCCGTTGGTGCAACTGGTCTCGTCCTCGTTGGTCCACCGGGCGGGAAGGAGATCGGGGTGGCTGAAGTCGATCCCGGAGTCGATGACCGCGACCACGATGCCCGTGCCGTCGCCGAGCTCTCGAGCACCCTCGTACCCGATGTCGACACCCTCGATGCCATCGGTTCCCGGATTGGCCAGCGACCACTGCTCGTCGTAGTGACGGTCCTCGGTAGCCAGGGCCAGCAGTGCATCGGTGCGGACGGGCTGGTCGGTGCGGGCCTCGAGCTGGTCGGCGGTCAAGCTGGTGACGACCGACCAGGTTCCGTCGCCCAGGGCCACGATCGACCTCACGTCAGGGTCATTGCGCAATTCGAGCACGATCTCCGGTTCGGGTGGCGGCGCCGGAGGGGGCGGTTCAGTAGTGGTGGTGGTCGTGATGGGCGCGACCGGGTTCGGGTCGGCCTCCAGCTGATCCCCGTCTTCTGGGGGTGCTTCTTCGGCGGGCTCGTCCTCGGGGATCAGGGCGAAGACCAGCCCGTCGCGCCCCAGCGCGACCGGTACTCGATCTCCCGATTCGAGCAGGGCCCAGAGTGAGCCGTCGGGGTTGCTGTACACATGGACCGACTCGTCGGAGCCCACCGGCAGAAGGGTGGTGGCGGTCGGGGGAGGCAACTCACCGCCTACGGCGGCGGAGCCTTCGTCCCTGGTCGTCCCGTCGGATTCGTGAGCGGTGGTTGTGGTCGTGGCTGTGGTCGTGGCTGTTGTGGTTGGTGTCTCGGCCTCGACGGGGTCAGACGGCATTACCGCGGTGAGATCGATGACCAGATGATGGAAACCGTCACTCTCGACGTCGGCCCACGTGGGGGCATCAGAGCGGGGGAATATGGGTCCGGATGCCGTCTCCTCGACCCCTCCTCCGCCACAGGACGCGATGAGGAATGAGGCTGCCACGAGCAAGCCGATCGTTGTCCGTCCAGACATGGTGCCGCCGAGTGTTCCCGGAGCCGCGGGGGGTTCCCCGGGGCTCTACCTCGGCCCAGCCTCGGCCGCAATCGGGCCCACAGAACGGTGTCGGGGCCCGATGGCCCACATGATCGGGACCGGCAGCCGGGACCTTCGGCGTCAGCTCAGACCGCTCGAGGCCGGCAGGGATCGGTGGTGCATCGGGCGTCGGACCAGGTGGGGCCGTTCGATGCTGCGAAGGGGTCGCCGCCACTGACCGGGGCCAGCGAGAGTGAACCCACCGTCTGTGTTTCACCGAAGCCCATATGGAGTCGGTTGCGAGCTCCGGGGGCGATCAGGGTTGTGCCACCACCGCCAGCCGGGGTCGTGGTGGTCGGGATCGAGTCTCCGTCTGTCGCGCCCCCGCTCCCGGGAGGCGGTTCGGGGGTTGGGTCCTCGACCGGCAGGGGGGTACCGACGTCATCGGGGCCACCACTGCCACGGTCAGTCTCATCGGCGCCGCTGCCGGCTGGCCCAGTCGTCGTAGACGTTGAGGCACCGCCATCTCCTCGGTCGGAGGGGACGGTCGTGGTGGAGGAATCGCTGGAAGGGGGTTGTGTGGTGTTGGTCACCCCGACGTAGGTGTACGCGTCGATGGCCCGTAGGACCTCACCGGCATCGGTGGTGCGGAGGGTCACGTCGACTGGTCCTGGCTCACTATGGCTCGGGACCAACACCAGGAGCTCGTCGTTGCCCACCACCAGGACGTTGGCCAGCTGCTCGCCGATCCAGACGAAGGGAGGCTGGGGGAAGCTGCCGTCGATCGTGGTGTAGTTGCCGCCTTCGAGAGGCCCGGTGCCCGGGTTCAGTGCATCGATTCGCCACTGACCGAACTGGGTCGTGGTCGTGGTCGTGTCGCCTCCCCTGCTGGGTGAGGTCGTAGTAGAGCCCCCCCTGCCGGAGCCCACGGAGCCACTGGCCCCCGTGGTCGGCGTCGTGTCGCCGGTGGACCCGGTGCCGCCCTCCGAGCCTCCTCCGGAAGCGGTGGTCGTGGTGGTCGTCGTGGTGGTGCCCCCGGGCTCGGTCGTTCCGCCGGCCGGTGGGGTCGTCGTGGTGGTCGTGCCGGTAGCGCCCGGTCCGTCTCCGCTGTCGTCCGGTTCCCCGCCGCCAGCCAGGGTCGTGGTCGAGGTTGCTCCGCTCTCGGGCTCGCCCGCCCCACCCCTACCGGTTCCGTCGCCGCTCGTGGTCGGAGTCGTGGTCGTGGTCGTGGTGGTCTCGGGTATCGAGGGAGGAGGTGGGGTGGGGTCGCCTACCGCGAAGAACAAGACCTGGGGTTCGCCGATGATCAGGCCGGGATGGCCGGTCGGGACGGCTTGGACCACCAGGGCGTAGTCACCCTCGGGCAGGGTCGTCCCCAACGTGTAGTCGGCCGCTCCGGAGCCAGGGCTGACTATCCCCGACAGGGCGAACGATGCGGTTGCGGGCGAGGATGTGGTGGGGCCGGTGCTGGTGGTGACGGGGTGTCCCATCACACCCAGCGTTTCACCGTCGATCCGGGTCAGCAGGGTGGCTTCCCACACGACATCGATGGCGCCGAAGGCCTCGGGCTGGACGATGTCGACCGAGATGGTGCCGGTGAAGGCCTGATCGGGACTCAGGTCGGAGAAACCTGCGAAGCTCAGAGAGCTGGCCGGAACGGCGCCGCCCCAAGCCGCGTTCGAGGCGTTGAGGCGGGCGCCGCTGACTGCTGCGCTGGTGAACCCGCTTCCCGCGTCGGCGGTGACCATCAGCCGGTCGCGAACCCCACGAGCATCGATGCCGGGTTCGGCGGCCAGGATCAGGGCGGCCGCGGCGGCAACGTGGGGGGCGGCCATCGAGGTGCCATCAGCGATCCGGTAGCCCCCACCACCATCGGTGGCCAGGATCCGGGAGCCGGGTGCGAACAGGTCGACGGCGACGGCCCCCGTGTTCGAGAAGCTCGAGATGGAGTCATACCAGGTGCTGGAGCCCACGGTCACGAGGTTGGCGTGGGGCAGTGAGGCTGGCCACACCGGTGAGTTGTCGATATTGGTCGAGTCGTTGCCGGCGGCCGCCACGACCACGACATCGTTGAGGTTGGCGTACTCGATCGCATCGGCCAGCGGAGCCACCGCTGAGGCCGGAACTGCGCCGGGCCGGGTGCCCAGGCTGAGGTTCACCACCTGAGCGCCGTTGTCGACGGCGTAGCGGATGGCGGCGGCCACGATCGAAGCACTGGTACCCGAGTTCCCGACGACCCGGAGGTCCATGATCTGGGCCCCGGGAGAGAGACCGGTGATACCCACCCCGTTGTCGGCCGCCGCGGCGATCGTGCCGGCGATGTGGGTGCCGTGCCAGTGGGTCGATGGGTCGTAGCCGGTGGGATCACCATCGGCGAAGTCCCAGCCATGGCAGTCGTCGGCGTAGCCGTTGTTGTCGTCGTCGAGGCCGTCGCTGCAGTTGGTCTCACCCGGGTTCTGCCAACGGCTGGGAAGCAGGTCGGGGTGGCTGAAGTCGACTCCGGTGTCGATGACGGCCACGACCACGTCGTTGGCGTCGGTGGCCCGATAGCTTCCCTCGAAGTCGACATCGGCGTCGGGTACGCCACCCTCGTTGCCGACGTTCTCGAGACTCCACTGCTGGTCGTAGTACGGGTCGTCGGTGCTCAAAGCCATGAGGGCGTCGGAGCTCACGGCCTGACCGGTGAGGGTGGTGAGCTCGTCGGCGGTCATGGTGGTCACCACGGCCCAGGTGCCGTCGCCGAGGTCGGTCAGTCGGTCGATACGGGGGTCGGCCTCGAGGGCGGCAACCGCGGCGGGCGAACCCGCGGGGAGAGTCGCCCCGGTGAGCGGCTCGGGGGCCGGGGCCACATGGTCGGTGAAGACCAGGCCGTCAGGCCCCAACTCGACCCGCACCCGGTCGCCGGACTGGAGCAGGGCCCAGTGGTCGCCGTTCTCGTCGTTGTACAGATGGGCGCGGTCACCGACTGGCTGCCCAGCCGCCGGGCTCGTCACCCCTGGGTCGACGGTGGTGGCGCGGCTGGTGGCGGCCTCGGGCCGGAAGTCGATGACCAGTCGGTTGAAACCATCATCGGACACGTCGGCCCAGGTCGGGGCCTCGGAGAGGGGGAACTGGGGCCCGGCGGGAGCGGCCTGCTCGAGCCCAACGGTTGCACACGACGCCATGGACAAGGACGCACCGCAGATCCACCCGATGAGTTTCTGTCGCTTCATGTTGTCCGCTGGTCCCGGTTCGTTGCCGGAAGCGTCGGCGGCGGTCGAGAGGGCACTGAGACGTAGGGGTCAATGTGCTCAGCATGAAGGGACTACCGTCCGGGACCATGCCCGACAACACGCCAGCCATCGGTGAGCTCGGCCGCCACGAGGCGGCGGTCGAGGAGCTCATTGTCCGTGCCCGCCGCGAGGTGCCGTTCTACGCCGACCTTCATTCCGGAATCACCTCGACTGCCCTGGCCGACCAACCCACCTGCACCAAGGGCGACCTCACCGGATTCGGACCCCTTCCACTCAGTGGCCGGCCTCTGTCCGACATGGCCTGGGTGTCGGCCACCTCGGGAACCACCGGGCCACGGCTCTTCATCGGCTACAGCTACGCCGACTGGGAGGCGATCGGTCAGCAGTACACCCACATTGCCGAAGCCCTGGGAGTGACCCCCGACGATGTGCTGATGAACACCCACGGTGCGGGTCTCTGGATCGGCCATCCGTCGTTGAACGAGCTCGCCCACGCGGCCGGGGCCGGAATCGTACCGGTTGGGCCGACCAACGCTGAGCAGGTGATCACCTGGCTTCAGGACCTCCCTATCACCCTGATCTCCGCTACTCCGTCGTTCATGCGAGTGCTCGTCGAGACCGCTGAGGGGGCGGGCATCGACCTGTCCTCTCTACCTCTGCGAATGGGTCTCCTGGGTGGGGAGGGGTCCAGCACCGAGCTCAGGCGTCAAGTGGTCGCCAGTCTGCCCGACCACTTCCGCTGGCAGGACATGTACGGGTCAACCGAGACCGCCGGGCCCATCCTCGCCTTTGGTGATCCCACCACCCGGATCACCACTGCCCTCAACGTGAATACCGACTACTTCGTGGTCGAGCTGCTGAAGCCCGATGCCGATGAGCCGGTCGAGCCGGGCGAGCTCGGTGAGATGACCCTCACCACCCCCTACCGCACCGGCTCGCCCCTGATCCGATACCGAACCCGCGACCTCACCTCGGCCATCGTCGGCGAGCGTGGGATCAGCGGGCTCCCACTCGCACAGCCTCTCCTGGGTCGCATCGATGACGCCGTCAAGGTGAGGGGTGCTCTGGTCTATCCCAGTGCGGTCGAGGATCTGGTGGTCAAGGCCCTACCGACCGGTGCCGAGTGGAGGATCGTACTCACCCGCGAGGTGGGCGGCAACGACATCATGACCATCCAGGTCGAGCTCGACGATCGTGACCAGCTGAAGGAGCTCGGCTCCGAGATCCGCCACCGGACCCAGGTCCGCCCGGTCATGGAGGCCGTTGGTGCTGGAATGCTCGAGCGGTTCGGGGCCAAGGCGAAGCGGGTCATCGACCAGAGGTAACGTCTCGTCATGCTCGATTCCCTGCGTTCGGTCATCCAGTTCCGTGAGCTCGAGCTCGACCCGGTCGAGCGTCGGCTGGCCCGGGTGGCGAGCGTCGCCGACCTCCGTCGTATCGCCAAACGGCGGCTGCCCGGTGGGGTCTTCGACTACATCGACGGCGGGGCCGAGGACGAGATCACCCTCGGTCGCAACTTGGGAGCGTTCGCCGACATCGAGCTCCGGCCCCGCGTCCTGCGCGATGTCGGCGAGATCGACACGACCACCGACCTGTTCGGCCGTTCCCACTCGTTCCCTCTCGTCATGGCCCCAACCGGATTCGGCCGTATCGCCGATCCCCAGGGCGAGTTGGCCGTGGCCCGCGCCGCCCAGCGGGCCGGGGTGCCGTACACCCTGTCCACCATGGGGACCCGCTCGATCGAGGAGGTCGCCGAGGTCAGCAGTGGTGAGAAGTGGATGCAGGTCTATGTCTGGCGCGACCGGGGCATGGTCAAGGAGCTGATCGATCGGGCCCACGAGGCCGGCAACACCACAATCGTGATCACCGTCGACACCGCGGTGCTCGGCCGTCGTGAGCGTGATGTCCGCCGGGGCTTCACCCTTCCCCCGAAGATCGGACCGGAGACCCTGATCGATGGTGCCCTCCATCCGAGCTGGACCCTCGACTTTCTCCGGTCCGAGCCCATCACCTTCTCGAACGTCACCAGTGCCGACGCCGACGGCAGCGGTACCGCCGTCAACCTGGCGCAGTACATCAACAGTCAGTTCGACCCCGGCCTCTCGTGGGCCGACATCGAGTGGTTCCGCAGCATCTGGCCGGGTGAGGTCGTGCTCAAAGGTGTCCAAGGGGTGGACGACGCGGTGATCGCGGCCGAGAACGGGGTCGACGGGATCGCCTTGTCGAACCACGGGGGTCGTCAGCTCGACAACGCACCCACGCCCATAGAGCTGGTTGGTCCGGTGGCCGAAGCGGTGGGTGACCGGATGGCCATCATCTGTGATGGCGGGGTGCGCCGGGGGAGCGACATCTTCAAAGCTCTGGCCCTGGGGGCTGACGCGGTGATGATCGGCCGGGCCTACCTCTACGCGCTGGGAGCAGGCGGTGAGAGGGGGGTCGACTGGGTGCTGGACCATCTCGTCTCCGGCCTGCGCCAGACCATGGTCTTGTCGGGGTGCACCACCATCGCCGACATCGATGCCGATCTCGTCAGCCCACCTCGCTGATCGACTCCACCACGTACTCGATTCTGGGCTTGGCCGACCGACTTCCCCCCTCACCTCGACCGGGAGCGAAACGGGGTTGGACATCGGAAGGGTAGACCTCGCCTGGGTAGTGTCGGGCCCCGTCGATAGCGTCTTGGTCCATGACCGAACCTGCTTCGACAGTCCCGGCTGCCGGTTCCGGCGCCCGTCGAGTGGGCGAGCGGGAACTGATCGGCATGCTGGCGGCGATCAGCGCCACCACCGCGCTGGGGATCGACATGGCTCTCCCCGCCTTCACCGATCTCCGGATCGGTCTGGGTCTCGATCCGGAATCGCCTCGGATCGCGTTGACCGTGACCCTCTATCTCCTCGGCCTGGCCAGCGCTCAGCTGGTGTACGGCCCGTTCGCCGACCGATTCGGACGCAAGCCGGTGCTGTACGCCGGTCTCGGCCTCTACACCCTGGGCGCTCTCGGCTCGGCGCTCGCCCCGACCTTCGGCGTGTTGGTCGTGAGCCGGTTCATCTGGGGGGTTGGTGCCGCGGGCCCTCGGGCCCTCAGCCTCGCCATTGGCCGGGATCTGTACGGCGGAGATCAGCTGGCTCGCATCCTGGCCGTGGTTGCGTCGGTGTTCATGATCGTCCCCGCCCTGGCTCCGCTGATCGGTCAAGGTGTGCTCGCGCTCGGGTCGTGGCGCTGGGTCATGGGCGCCCCGATGGTGGTCACCGTGGCCTTGATCCTGTGGCTGACCCGCCTTCCTGAATCCCTCCCGCCGGAGCGACGCCGTCCCCTGACACTCAACCGCACCCGTACCGCGGTGGTGGCCGTGTTCTCGAGTCGGCTGACGATCGGCTCGGCGTTGGCGGTCATGTTCGACTTCGGGTCTTTCGCTGCCTTCCTCGGAAGTAGCCAGCTCCTCTTCGACGACATCTACGGCCGGGGCGACCAGTTCGCCTTCTATTTCGCAGGCATGAGCCTGGTCATGGGGCTGGTCGTTTTCCTTGGGAGCAGACAAGTCCGCAGGGTCGGGGCCGACCGGGTGATCGTCGTGACCCTACCCTTGACCCTGGTGTTGGCCGTGGCCGTCGCAGTGTGGTCATGGCAGACCGATGGCCAGCCGGGCTTCTACGGCTGGGTTGCCCTCCTCACCGTGATCAACTCCCTGCGTACCCTGGTCAACCCCCTCCTCCAGGCCCAGGCCATGGAACCCATGGGTGATCTGGCCGGCACCGCGTCGGCCGTCATCGGCACCCTCTCGCTGGGCGGTGGGGCCCTGCTGGCCAGCCTCGTGGACCGGAGCATCGCGGGGTCGGTCACCCCATTGGCCCTGGCCTACGCCGGATACGGAGCCCTCAGCCTGGGTTTCGCCCTCTGGGCCCGCCGGCCGGAACCGGCTGCTTCCGATTCGGCCCCGGTGGGCGCTGAGAGCTGACAGTCAGGTGAACCTGAGGTCGACCTCGCCGAGGCCATCGCTGAAGCGGGCCACGAATCGGTCGCCTTCACTGGTGGGCTGGATGGGCACGAACGATCCGGTCAGCACGATGTCACCGGGTTCGAACCTCGCACCGTGGCGATCGAGAGTGTCGGCCAGCCAGATGAGCGCGTTGAGGGGATCGCCCAGAACGGCTGACGCATCACCGACGCACACCTGGTGGCCGTTGCGTTCAAGGGTGCCGGTCACCTCCTGGTGATCGATCGACTCGATGTCCACCTTCTTGGTGCCCAGTACCACTGATCCGCACGAGGCCATGTCGGCCACCGTGTCGACTACGCCGATCCGGTCGACGATGCGGTGGTCGATGATCTCGATGCACGCCACCACCGACTCGACCGCGGTCATCGCGGCGTCGTGGTCGGCGCCCGCCGGCAGTGATGCTCCCATGACGAAGGCGAGCTCGATCTCGAGATGAGGGTCGAGGTAGGTGCTGCGGCTGACGGTGGAGTTGTTTGGCAGGAAGTGGCGATCGAGGAGGGCGGAGAGGTCGGGTTCGTCCACCCCGACCGATCTCTGCATGACCTCGGAGGTGAGCCCCACCTTGTACCCGATGATCGTGGAACCCATCCGGACCTGGCGGTCGACCAGTGCCTTCTGGACGGCGTAGGCGTCGTCAATATCCATGTCGGGGTAGGTGCGCTTCAGCGACCCGATGGGTTGGTTTGTCTGGTGTGCCGCCTCTAGGAGTTCGACGGCCCGCCGGCGTTCGAACTCCGACAACATGGCGAGAGCCTAGTGCAGCATCGATGGGGCAACCGGGGGCACGAAGGCGAGTACCCTTCGGCGGTCCGCCAAGCCAGACATCGCCATCCACGGAGAGGGCACGACCAATGGGCACGTTCGTCTCAGAGCTGTTCGACGCCAGCCGGTGGGAGCCGATCGCCGGCTTCGACTTCGAAGACATCACCTACCACCGGGCGGTCGACCAAGGCACGGTGCGAATCGCCTTCGACCGACCCGAGGTCAGAAACGCCTTCCGGCCGGGAACCGTCGACGAGCTCTACCGATCCCTCGACCACGCCCGCATGACCACCGACGTCGGTTGCATCATCCTCACCGGTAACGGCCCCTCCCCGAAGGACGGCGGATGGGCCTTCTGTTCCGGCGGCGATCAGCGTATCCGGGGCCGCGATGGCTACAAGTACGCCGAGGGTGACACCGCCGAGACCATCGACCCCGGCAAGGTCGGCCGCCTCCACATCCTCGAGGTTCAGCGCCTCATTCGTATGATGCCCAAGGTGGTCATGTGTGTCGTGCCCGGTTGGGCCGTTGGTGGTGGCCACAGCCTCCATGCGGTCAGCGACCTCACCCTGGCCAGTCGCGAACACGCGGTCTTCAAGCAGACCGACACCGACGTGGCCAGCTTCGACGGGGGGTTCGGTTCGGCCTACTTGGCCCGACAGGTCGGCCAGAAGTTCGCCCGCGAGATCTTCTTCCTGGGCCGCGACTACACCGCCGAGCAGGCCAAGGCCATGGGCGCGGTCAACGAGGCCGTGCCCCACGCCGAGCTCGAGAACGTCGCCCTCGAATGGGCGGCCGAGATCAACCGGAAGAGCCCCACCGGCCAGCGCATGGCCAAGTTCGCCATGAACCTCATCGACGACGGCCTGGTGGGCCAGCAGGTGTTCGCCGGCGAAGCCACCCGCCTGGCCTATATGACCGACGAGGCCGTCGAAGGCCGCGACGCCTTCCTGGAGAAGCGCGACCAGGACTACTCCGAGTTCCCCTGGCACTTCTAGATCCCGCCCCTACCCCCAGTCCCCAACCGCCAACCGGCACTCGAGGCCGATCGCGTCGCCAGTGACGCGATTCGCCTCATCCTGGCCGGGATCAGGGTTGCCCTCTGGAGGAGCGCGGCCACTTCGGCAGGAAAGAGAAGAGGATCAGTTGGGAGTCATCGCCGCGCCCCCGTCGACTCGGATGTTGGCGCCATTGATGGGCCATCCGGTGTGGCCGGCGACGAAGGCCACCACTCGGCCGACATCCTCAGGGTCGGGGATGGTGGTGGCCGGGGACGGCATGAACCCTTCGAGGGCTCGGGGGGCGACCTCTTCCCATGTCGAGCCCCAGCCCTTCTGGGCGCCCATGCGCATGAAGCGCTGTCGAACCTCGGCGGTGGCGATCAGGCCGGGGCTGACCAGGTTGGCGGTGATGCCGCTGCCCCCCAGGTCGCGGGCCAGGCTCACCACCAGGCCGGGCAGGGCCGCCTTGCTCGAGTAGTAGTGGGGCATACGATCGCCCGGCCGGGCCGAGCCGACGGTGCCCACGAAGATCACCCGACCCCACCCCTGCTCACGCATGGAGGGCACGCAGCCGTGGACCATCCGAACCCCGCTGACCACGTTGCGGTTCCAGGCGTCGAACCACTCGTCGGAGTCGGTCTCCCAGGTGCCGCGGCCGGCCAGGCCGTAGTTGTTGACCAGGACATCGACGGGTCCGGCCGCATCGACGACGGCCGCCGCGCCTTCGTCGGTCATGAGGTTGCCGGTGACCAGGCGGGCCCGGCCTCCGCGGTCGGTGATGTCGTCAACTACATCGGTGCCCTGGTCGGTCTCGAAGCCGTGGACCAGAACCTGGGCCCCCTCGCCGGCGAACACCCGGGCGATGCCGGCGCCGGTGCCCCGGTGGGAGCCGGTGATGAGGACGGTGCGGTCGGTCAGTCCGAGATCCATGGGGTCGACGGTAGTCCCGGGCGATCGGCCCTTCAGGGTGACCACCAGCCGGCCGATGGCTGGAGGTACGGTCTGGTGGAGTACCTCCGTCCGCGGCGGGCATCGAGGAGACGACATGGCAGGCATCCCCCAGCACAGGCGACTGGCCTCGGCGATCGCTCTCGTGGGGGTGCTGCTCGCCACCCTGACCACTACTCCAGGATCGGCCGCTCCCGCCACCGACTCGCCGCCCGACGTTGTCGACTACGTGGTCGGGGGCACCACGGTGCCCGACGGTCAACACGAGTACGCCGTCTCACTCCAGTCGTGGGGTGTCCACTACTGCACAGGCACTCTGATACATCCCGAGTGGGTGTTGACTGCCGCCCACTGTGTGCCAGGGGTGGTCCAGCCCATCACCGAGGTGAGGGCGGTGACCGGCATCAACGACCTCAACGAGGGAGGCGGCCAGAGCTCTACGATTGCCAACTGGTATGTCTTTCCCGGATACCTGCGGGTGGGCGAGCTCTCAGTGGCCGGTGACATCGCGCTGGCCCAACTCGACAACCCATCCACGGCCCCCACCATCGGCATGGCCGACGCCCTCACCGAACCGCGGTGGAACGGTGCTCTCACCGCCACCGTGGCGGGCTGGGGAAATACCGCAGCCGGGGACTTCCAGATCCTCCCCAACGACCTCCAACAGGGCACGGTGCTCATCGGTACCGACGTGGCCTGCTCGACCGTACTGGGTACGAACTACACCGTCGGCGGGGACATCTGTACGGCCGTGTCGGGTATCTCGGCCTGTAGCGGCGACAGTGGCGGCCCCGTGGTCGCGCCCGATATCAACGGCACCACGGTTGTGGTCGGCGTGGTGTCCACCGGCAGCATCGACTGTGACGGGCCCGGCGACTACACCCGGGTCTCGGCCCATCGGGGGTGGATCGACTCCACCATCGGGTCCGGCCCCCACCAGTCCGGCGACGGCTACTGGCTGGCCGATGACGCCGGTCATGTCCGGGCCTTCGGCGGCGCCAACCATTGGGGCAACGCGTCGAGCACCGCCGCGGCCGAGGGACTCGTCGACCTTGCCTCTACCCCCGACGGCCAGGGCTACTGGATGCTCACCGCCACCGGCCGGCTCGAGGGTTCTGGCGTCCTGGCTTGGTCGCCGTCCAGCACCGGTCCGCGGTCGTTGGCCGCTGGAGAGACCTTCACCACCCTGGCAGTCACCCCGAGCGGCAACGGCATATGGCTGTTCACCAGCCAGGGACGGGTGGTCGATCTGGGCGATGCCGGGCGGTTCCCGGCCAACGGCCAGGCCGGCCAACCCGACGACATGAGCGGCTTCGTGCTCAACGGCCCAGTCATCGATTCGAGCCCCACCCCCTCCGGCAACGGCTACTTCATGGTTGGTTCCGACGGTGGGGTGTTCACCTTCGGAGATGCCGTCTTCGTGGGTTCGATGGGTGGGGCCATGCTCAACCAGCCGGTGCAGGGCCTCGTGCCCGATCCCGACAATCACGGCTACTGGTTGGTGGCGGCCGACGGAGGCGTCTTCGCCTTCGACGCCGGTTTCGCCGGTTCGCTGGGATCGGTGAATCTGAACCAGCCGGTGGTCGGCATGGTGGCCCATGGCAACGGCTATCTGATGGTGGCCAGCGACGGTGGTGCTTTCAACTTCTCGAGCCTGCCCTTCTTCGGCTCGACCGGCGCCAACCCCGGCCCCGATCCGGTCTACGCCATCGCCAGCAGTTGACCCTGGTCTGAGCTTCAGTCCTGGGGCGCGCCCCGGAGCCCGTACCAGGCCAGAGCTGAGGTGGTGCGGGCCAGCTCCTCGTGATCGGTGGTGGCCCCGAGGCTGAGCCAGTTGCGGGTGACCGCTTCGCTGATCCCCATGATTCCGTGGGCCAGCAGCCGGCGGTGCTCTCGGTCGAGCTCGGGGATGTCGAGGAGACCGACGATGGTGTCGGCCAGTTGCTGCTCGACCCCGGCCACGTGGAGGGCGAACTCCGGGTCCTGGCGGGAGTCGCCGCTGAAGAGCAGGGCGAAAGCGGCCGGCTCCTCGGCCACGAATCGGAACCACGCCCCGAAACCGAGGTCGACCATCTCCTTGGGTCGGGTGGCGTTGGCCACCGCCTCACCGATCCGGTCGAGCAGTTCGACCCCTACCGCCTCGAGCAGGGCTGCGTAGAGGTCGCGCTTCGAGGCGAAATGTTGGTACAGAACGGGCTTGGTGATCCCGGCCTCGGTGGCCACGTCGTTCATGGACGTGTTGTGGAATCCCCGTTCACCGAACACCTTGATTGCGACGTCGAGGAGCTGCCGGCGGCGTTCCGGTGCAGGTAGGCGAGCAGTGGTCATGGCGCTCCCATGATGGCCGAACCCCAGTCGAAACCGGTCATCTGTCCCAACTGGCTACCGCCCCGCCCCCCGGCTCAGGGGATGCGCCCTTCTCCACCGTCTTCTCGGTCAGCGGCCCGCACCGCGTACCCGAGGATGATGGAGGGAAGCAGGAAGACCGACCCGACGACGAGGCAGGTGACGATGCCGGTCACCAACCCCGGTCGGTAGCGGTCGATCAGGCCGATGGCGTAGAGGATGATGGCGATCAGCCAGAGGCTGTAGCCGATCCTCTTGCCCACTCGGACCCATCGGGCGATCTGGGCCCGGCGGGCCAGGACAGGATCGTCGGTGGGTGGGTTGTCAGGAGCGGGGTCGATCACCGGTCGACCAGCATCGAGTCCGGGTGGTCAGCCCGATCCGCGGGGTCGGGAAGGTCAGCCGGGTCGCGGAGGTCGAGAAAACCGGCATCCAAGCCCTGGGTGGTCCGCTGGTCGATGAGTTCGTCCCGCTCGTCGGTGAGGTCGGCGAACGGGTCGTCGGTGCCGCGGAACCGGCGGCGGGGCAGGGGCAGGTGGGCGAGGGCGGCGGTCAGCCCGACGACCAGGATCAGATCGCCGAACGACGTGACCTCGCGGGTGGGGCGGAACGGGATGATGTCGCCCAGGAAGGCCAGGCGGGTGGTGTCGTCCTCGAGGTGGCGGGGACCTCGGAGACTGACCTCGCCGGTCCTGTCGGCTTCGATGATGCCGGCATCGACCAGGGCATCGAGACGGACCGGCATCGTGGTGTTGGCGGCGACGACGAGGAGGTTCAGGGTGAGTCCGACCAGGATCACCCCCATACCCCGAATCATGAGGTTCCGAGCCGCTACCCCTACCAGGATGACCAGGCCCGCGATCTGTAGGGCGGCGCCACCAGGCGGGTGGATGGTGTCGACGAGTACGGGTAGGGCGGCACCGACGATCAGGACCGGCCACCAATGAACGCGTTGTTTGGCGATGGAGCGCCACGATCCGCCGCGGGCCAGACCCACCGCCAACCCGATCACGATCGCCACTCCCGTCAGCACCAGCACGACCCAGAAAATACCGGGCTTCGCCTCCTGACTGGGGTATGGGGGTAGGGGTCGGCTCGTTGGCGGGCCCATCCGGTCTGCCAGACTCCTCCCCGTGGGAGAACGTCGGATCCAGATCATCACCAACGGTGACGTCGAGATCAATGTCGTCATCGAGGGTGAAGGCCCCCTGATCGTGTGCGTTCACGGGTGGCCCGAGCTCTGGTATTCGTGGCGCCACCAGATGTCGTACTTCGCGGCTCGGGGCTACACCGTGGCGGCCATTGACGTGCGCGGGTACGGCGGGTCGTCGTGCCCCCACCCGGTCGCCGACTACACCTTGTCGGCCATCACCAGCGACGTGGCCGCGGTCATTGGCGCGCTGAGCGACGAGCCGGCCATCGTTCTCGGCCACGACTGGGGCGCACCGATCGCCTGGAACACGGCCCGCTTCCATCCCGATGTGGTCCGCGCCGCGGCCGGACTGAGTGTCCCTTACAGGCCGGTGGGCCCGGTCAGTGCCCTGGAGCTCTGGAAGACCATGTTCACCGACCAGGGCAAGTTCTTCTACCAGGTGTACTTCCAGGACGAGGGGGTGGCCGAAGCCGAGCTCGGGGCCGACTCGCTCAAGAGCGTGCGCCAGATCTACTTCTCGGCCAGCGGTGATGCCCACGGCGCTGACTTCGTCCGCGACAAGCCACACGGGGCCAAGCTGCTCGATGGCCTGCCCGATCCCGATCCGTTCCCGGCCTGGGCGACTCCTGAGGACCTGGCCCTCTACGCGGATGCCTTCGATCGGGTGGGTTGGCGCGGTGGTCTCAACCGGTACCGGGCCCAGCCCCTGGATGCCGACGAACTGGGTTCGTTGCCCGACAACACCATCAAGCAGCCGGCCGCCTTCATCGGGGGCGAGCTCGATGTCGTGCGCCAGTTCGTCGAAGGCTTCGACCCCTACGAAGCGGCGGGCCAGCACTGTGACGACTTCCGGGGCACAACGGTGGTGCCCGGGGCGGGTCATTGGGTCCAGCAGGAAGCCCCCGAGGCCACCAACGAAGCACTCGGGGCCTTCTTCGACACCCTCTGAGTCGCCCATCACCCGCTAGGGTTCGCCATTCATCGACGAACGAGGGGGACAGGGTGGCTGACGTCAAGGCGGAAATCACCGCCAATGTGTGGCAGGTACGGGTCGAGGTCGGACAGGAGGTCGAAGCCGACCACGAGCTGGTGATCCTCGAGTCGATGAAGATGGAGATCCCCGTCACCGCCCCCATCGCCGGCATCGTCACTGCCCTACATGTGGCCCCCGACGACAAGGTCTCCGAAGGCGACCTGATCGCCACCGTCGAGTAGCCGAGGAGTCAGCGCCTACAGGCCCGAGTCCCGGACCGTGGCGTCGAGGTCGCGACCGTCGAGGCGGGTGGCGATGCACAGAGTGTCGCGGTCACCCTCGGGCCAGGTCTCGGCCGTTGGCAACACCGTCAAGACATCCAGGGCCGACTCTTCGAAGGTCTGCCCGACGTAGGGCTCGAACTCGGCCAGGCAGCCGGACGCCGAGGCCTCGATCAGGGCTTCGGGACCCGGCCACGGGACCGCATCGGGTGCGGGGTCGGTGAGGACCGCGTAGACCTCGGACTGGTGGGGTTGGCTGCAGGACACCACCCCGACTTGGGCGATGTCCTCGGCTGCGGACAGTTCGTCGACCACACAGTCACCGACCGTCAGCTGGAGGACCGAGAGGAGCCGTGGCGCGGGCATAGTTGTGGTGGTGCTGCTGGTGGTCGTGGTGGGAGCCATGGTCGTGCTGGTCGTCGCCATGGTGGTCGTGGTGGTGGCGGGGGCGGCTGTAGTGGTGGGCGCGATAGTCGTGGTGGTGCTGGTCGTGGTGGCGGGAGCCGAGTCGTCGTGTTCCTCGCCACTGCACCAGGTGATGAGCAGCCCCAGCACGAGCGAGAACATGACCACAGCAATCAGCCGCTTGAGACTCCCGCTCATTGCGGTCTGCTCGCCTTCGGGCTTCGCGCCGTGCGGCTCATTGTTCCCTGCTCGCCTTCGGGCTTCGCGCCGTGCGGCTCATTGTTCCCTGCTCGCCTTCGGGCTTCGCGCCGTGCGGCTCATTGTTCCCTGCTCGCCTTCGGGCTTCGCGCCGTGCGGCTCATCGTTTGGCTCCGAGGAGGGAGTCACGGATTGCTGAGGCATCATCCTCGATCAGGCTGCACACGATGGTCCGGTCGCCGCTCGCCCAAGCCGACTCCCCGGGGACGAAGCTCACGTAGTCGACCGTGGACACGGAGTACTCGACGCCGACGAACGGCTCGAAGCCCTCGAGGCAGGCCTCGTTGGCCATATGGTCGAGCATCGCCTCTCCGGGGTAGTCCAGGGGAACGGTCTCGTGCCCGCAGGGCACGATGATCAGGTCATCGTCGAAGGTACCGAGACACACGACCGAGTACACCTCGGCCTGGTGGGGCTGCCCACAATCGGTCACGGTCACCAACTTGGTGAGGGCATCGGCGTCGTCGAAGGACGAACCCACCCAGCAGTGGCCGAGCTGAAGGTTCCGAACTGACAGGGCCTGACCCTTGTCGACCAGGTCCTCCACTGGCGGCAGGGTCTCGCCGGTCGTCTCGTCGTCACCGTCGGAGTCGTCCGTCACCGGTGCATCAGACCCCGATGAGCACGACATCAGCACAAGGGCGGTCAGCACGACGATGGAGACCAGGGGAGGCACGTGCCCAGTATGGGCGGCGAGTTGGCCGAGGGCGACCCGGTGGGTCAATAGGCCGGCAGGAACTGGTCGAGGCCAACAAAACAGAACCAGAGAGCGATGAAGAAGACCGGCCCGCCCAAGCCGTAGGGAGCGGCCCGACGCCAACCTTCCCTGGGTCGCGAAATCCACCAGGTGGCGAACCAGATGGCGCCCGCGATCAGGCCCCAGATGATGGCGATGGGCAGGGCCGAGCGGTCCCAGCCCAGGCCTTCGTCCAGGTTGGGAGCCGCGGTGATCGACTCGCTGGATGCCACCTCGGAGGTGCCGTCGCCGTCGGGTGCGTCGTCGCTGGTCACTGCTCCCAGGTCGGTGGTGTCGGTGGTGTCGCCCTGGTTGGCCTCGTCGGCGCCGAGCTTGTCGTCGGCGTCGTCGGCGACGGATCGGGGTACCGACAGGGCCGGTTCTCCCACCAGTTCGGCCACCACGATGATGCGCTGGCGAGCGCTGAACTTCGGGTGGCAGGCGGTGAGGGTCAGTCGGTTGTCGTCGAAGTCGTTGAGAACCTCGATCTGGCGGGGCGTCACGATGTGGTGGCCGAGCTCGCCTCCCTCACCGTCGTCCTGGGCCATGACCCGGTAGGTGAAGATGCCCTGGAGGGTCTCGACCACGATGTCGTCGCCGGGCTGGAGTTTGTCGACGTCGTGGAAGGGTTGGCCCCAGGTGGTGCGGTGGCCGGCGATCGACGCATTGCCGGGCTGGCCGGGCAAGGGGCTGGACCGGTAGTGGCCAGGACCCTTCTTGAGGTCACCCACCGACGTGCCCTCGACGAAGAATTTGTCGACTCCGATGGCGGGGATGAACAGGCGCCCGAGGACCTCACCGTCGGCCGGGTACAGGGCGTCGACGGCCTCGGGGGTGAGCAGGGGAAGAACGGATGCGGTCGTTGGGGTGGTGTCCGGTGTGGGTAGGGGGGCTGTCGTGGTGGTGGCGCCGGTGGGGGCCGTTGGGGTGTTGGTGGTGGAAGGGCTGGCCTCGACGGTGCTGGGGTCGAGGTCGAGCGCGTCGGCGAGAAGGGCCTGGCGATCCTCGAAGCTCGACGACAGGTCGTCTTGGGCCCGCGCCTCGGCCAAGCCGGTGCCGTACAACTGGTAGGCGACGAAGAGAAGAATCAAGACGCCTGACGCGATCATGACGCGGCCGACGCGGCCGAGCCTCCGGGCCCACACGGGAATGACCACCTCCGGGGCAGGGTAGTGATGAGGAGCGTACCGGTCGGGTGAGGGCTCGGTCGGCCGCCTCGGGGTTGTCTTCCTTCGGCCTTCGCGCAGTTGCTCCCGGAGCGCGGCGATATCTTGGGACTCCCTCACACCCTCTACTTCGGCACGAGACCGCTCACCGTGAGGCGGCGGCTACCTCCTGAACCGTCGGCACCGGTACGCTCACCTCCTCATGGGACCCGCGGTGCTGCTACGAGATGCCGTATCAGTACTGGGCCGTTTCCCAGCCCTCGCCGGCGTCGATCTCGAGGTTGACCGGGGCGAGATCGTCTTGCTCAAAGGGCCCAACGGGGCCGGCAAGTCCACATTGCTGCGGGCCTGCGCCGGCCTCGTCCCGGTGGTGTCGGGCCAGGCCGAGGTGTTGGGCCACGATCTGTTGGCCGATCGTGGGAAGGTCCGGGCCCACGTGGGGCTGCTGGGGCATGCCACCAGCCTCTACGACGAACTGACGGTCACCGACAATGTGCGGTTCTGGGGTCGGGCCACCGGCGCTGGTGACGACGACATCGCCAATGGGCTCGCGGTCATGGGACTCGACGGGCGCCTCGCGGATGTCGGGGTGTCGCGGCTCTCGGCCGGGCAGCGTCGACGCACCGCCATCGCCATCCTTCTGGCCCGGCGGCCCGAGCTGTGGCTACTCGACGAGCCTCACGCGGGGCTCGATCGAGCCGGTCGCGACCTGCTCGACGGGCTGGTCGGCCAGGCAGCACGAACAGGAGCGACCGTCCTGGTGGCCTCCCACGAGCTCGACCGGGCCGAGAGTCTGGCCCACCGGATCGTCACCATTGCCGGTGGAACCGTGGTGGCCGACGAGCAGGTAGAGGGTGACGATGCTTCGTGACGCCCGGCTGGTCCTGGGCAAGGACCTGCGCATCGAGATGAGGTCCCGGGTCACCACCAATCAGGTCACCCCGTTCGCCCTTCTCGTCCTGGTCCTGTTCGCCTTCGCCATCGATCCGGGTTTGCGCATCAGCGGCGAGGATCGCACCGTCCTCGACATCGCCGCTCCCGGTCTGTTCTGGATCACCGTTCTCTTCGCCGGTCTGCTGGCTCTCCAGAGGGCGTTCACCGTCGAGGCGGCCGACGCCAATCGCGACGGGCTCCGCCTGAGCGGCCTCGATCCAGCCGGCATATTCCTGGGCAAGGCCGGAGCCGTGATCGTCCAGCTGCTCGCCCTCGAGGTCATCCTCGGGGTCGGTGCTGTCCTGCTCTACGACGTGACGGTGCGGGGAATACTCCTCATCGGGGCAACCGCCCTGGCCGCGACGGCGGGGATCGCTTCCGCCGGTACGCTCTACGGCGTCCTGGCGGCCGGCCTTCGGGTGCGTGAAACGCTGATGCCCATCCTGTTGTTCCCTGTCCTGGCTCCTGTGCTCATCGGGGCCACCCAGGCCTTCGAGGCCGCTCTCGCCGGCTCCTCGTCCGATGGTTGGGGGTGGGCCGCCTTGCTTGGTGTGTTCGCCATCGTCTACACCGCTGTAGGAGTGCTGTCCTTCGGCACCCTCCTGGAGGAGTCGTGACCGTCACCAACCCAGCGCCCAGCCCCCCTCTGCACACCGGTTCGTCGGGTAGCCGCCGCCTCGGCGTGGTCACCGTCGCCGGCCTCGTGTTGTTGGTGCTGTTCGCCTTCGTCTTCAGCCCGGCTGACGCCGCCCAGAAGGACTCGGTCCGGATCATGTACATCCATGTACCGGCCGCCATCGTGGCCTACCTGGCCGTGATGGTCACCGCGGTCGGCTCGGTGTTCTATCTGTGGAAGGAGAGTGAATTCGGTGATCTCATCGCGGCCGCCTCGGCCGAACTGGGGGCCCTGTTCGTAGCCATCAACCTGTTCACCGGGATGATGTGGGGCAAACCCACCTGGGGTGCCTACTGGGTGTGGGACGCCCGTCTCACCAGCACCTCGCTGCTCTTCATCATGTTGCTGGGCTACCTGGCCATGCGGACCTCGTCGCCCGATCCGACGGTTGGATCCCGGCGGGCCGCCATAGTGGCGCTGCTGGCCGCCATCAACGTTCCCATCATCCATTTCTCCGTCGATTGGTGGCGTAGCCTCCACCAATCGGCCACCGTTTCGCGGGTCGACGCCACCCTCGACGACCAGATGCTGTTCAGCCTCTTCCTGGGCATGATCGTGTTCACCATGGTCTATGCCTGGCTGCTCATGCACCGGTTCCGGGTCATCTGGCTCGAGCGCCAGCTCGCCGAAAGGGGCCTCGACGACGCCATCGCCGAACGACGGGCCGAAGCCTTCCAGGAGAGCCGCTCATGACCCATCTCGGTTTCGTGCTGTCCAGCTGGATCGTCGGCCTCGGCGGTCTTGGTGCCTACACCCTGTGGGTCCTGGTCAGGGGCCGCCGGCTCTCGGGCCACGTACCGCCCGAGCGGAGGAGGTGGAGTTGACCACTCCCCGCGACCCCCTCGACTCCCGCCTCGACGACGCCGAGTCCGCCGACGCCACCGAGCTCGACCTCTCGCCCCGCACCACCAAGGTCCGAGGGGGGAGACGCTTCAAGGGGGGCAGCGTGCTCGTGCTCGGGGTGTTGCTGGTCGCCCTTGGTTTCGTCGTCTATCGGGGTCTTGGCAGCGCCAGCTTGTTCTTCCACAATGTCGACGAGGCGGTCGAGTTGAAGGCCGACCTCGGCGACGCCCGCTTCCGGATCCAGGGCATTGTCTGTTCGGAGCCTGAGACGGTCGCCGATGGCACGGTCACCTTCACGATCGCGTGGGCCGGAGCTCATGCCGATGTCTCCCATGTCGGTGACCCGCCTGAATTGTTCGAACCGGGACAACCGGTGGTGCTCGAAGGGGCCTGGGCCGGCCCAGGGTACGCCAGCGACCGCATCCTGGTGAAGCACTCAGAGGAGTACGTGGCCGAAAACGACGACCGCATCCACCGCGAGAGTGACTTCCCTCCGGGGTGCTCTAGGTGATCCTGGCCGGCCTCAACAGCCAGCTCGGGGCCGGGGGAGTGGTACTCGGGCTCTCCGCGTCATTGGTGGGCGCGGCTACCGCGGTGGTGTCGGTGGTCCAGCGCAAACCCCACCTCATGAGGGCTGTCCGCAGCCATGCGGTGGTGGCGTTGGTGGGTGCTTTCATCGCTGCGGTGGCCATGGAACGGGCACTGATCACCCGTGACTTCACGGTGGACTTCGTGGCTGATCACGGATCGAGCCGCACACCGGCCCTCTACAACTTCGCCACCCTGTGGGGGGCGCTAGAGGGTTCGATCATCCTGTGGTCCCTGATCCTGGTCGCCTACCTGGTGGCGGTCATCTTCCGCTTCCGCGACCGGCTCACCGACCCCCTCATGGCCTGGGCTCTCGTCACCATGTTCCTGGTGGCGGCGTTCTTCTTCGCCCTCATGATCGGACCCGCCAACCCCTTCGGTGTGGTGTCGCCACCGCCCGGCTACGACGGGCCCGGGCCCCACCCCCTGCTCCAGAACCACCCTCTCATGGCCTTCCACCCACCCATGCTCTACCTGGGCTACGTGGGTTTCACCGTGCCGTTCGCCTTCGCCATCGGGGCCCTGGTCACCGGCCGGCTGGGTGAAGGATGGTTGGTGGCCACCCGGCGGTGGACTCTCATCGCGTGGGGGTTTCTCACCGTGGGCATCGTGCTCGGGGCCTGGTGGAGCTATGAGGTGCTTGGTTGGGGTGGCTACTGGGCGTGGGACCCGGTCGAGAACGCCTCGTTCCTGCCCTGGCTGACCGGCACCGCGTACATCCACTCGGTCATGGTCCAGGAACGGCGGGGCATGCTGCGGGTCTGGAACCTGTCCCTGCTGTGTGCCACGTTCTCGCTGACCATCCTGGGCACCTTTCTCACCCGGTCGGGTGTGATCGCCTCGGTCCATGCCTTCTCCGAGTCCGGTATCGGCCCTGCCCTCCTCGGCCTCTTCGCCGCCACCATCGCGGTACCGGTGGGCCTCATTGCCTGGCGGGGGGATCGGCTCCGGGCCCCGGGTCGTATCGACTCGCCGATCTCTCGCGAGGGTGCGTTCCTGGCCAACAATGTGCTGTTCGCGGCCTTCGCCTTCGTCGTACTCCTGGGCACTGTGTTCCCCTTGTTGGTCGAAGCTGTCAAGGGCGATGAGATCTCGGTCGGCACCCCCTACTTCGACCGGATGACCATGCCCATCGGCATGAGCCTGCTGTTCCTCATGGCCGTGGCTCCGATGCTGCCGTGGCGCAAGGCATCGGGCGAGATCCTGGCCGACCGATTGCGCTGGCCGGCGTGGATCGGGGTGGCGGCCGTCGTGCTCTCAGTGGTCATCGGAGCCCGCGGTGTCGCTCCGCTGATCGCTTTCGGCCTGGGCGGCTTCGCTGCCGGTTCCGCTCTGCGTCAGCTGGTGCTGGCCAGCCGCCGCCAGGGCTGGCGGGGCTTCGTGGGCCGGGCCAATGGGGGCATGATCGTCCATCTCGGAGTCGTACTCGTGGCGGTTGGCCTCGCCGCCTCGTCCTCGTTTCTCACCGATCGGGTCGTGCGCCTCGAGCCCGGTGAGTCGACCGAGGTTGCCGGCCACACCCTGACCGCCATCGGCTCCACCGAGACCCAGCACGAAGAGAAGGTCGAGGTGGCGGCCCAGATCCAGGTGGGCTCCAGCGGTGTGTACGAGCCGACCCTCAGCCGCTTCATCGTCAGTGGGCAGATCATTGGTACGCCGTCGGTCCGACCGGGCTTCCGCGAGGACATCTACCTGTCCCTGATCGAAGAGCCGTCGGGTCCCCAGGGCTCAGTGTTGGTGCGGGTCATCGTCCAGCCCCTCGTCACATGGATCTGGACCGGTGGCCTGATCATGGGGCTCGGTACCGTGTTGTCGGCCTTCCCGGGCCGGCGCCGCCGGGGCACCGATCCGGTCTCGGCTCCGGTACCCGACGCCGAGCCTCTCATTCCCCAGTCATGACCGATCCCTCTCCTGATCGGCCCCGGGGCCCGTCGGCCCGAGTGATTGCCTCGGTGGTGGGGGTTGCCCTGCTGGGGCTGGTTGTGCTGCTCGCCACCCGCGACACCGCCTCGAACGAGCTCAGGGGGGCAGACCTGATCGGCGAGTTGGCCCCGCCCATCGTCAGCACCGACATCGACGGTCACGCCTTCGACCTCGACGACCTCCAGGGCAGCTGGGTGGCCGTCAACTTCTTCGCCACCTGGTGTGCACCCTGCATTCGAGAGCATCCGGAGCTGGTCGAGTTCTCCGAGCGTCATGTCGCCACCGGTGACCGCCGGGTGGTTGGTGTCGTCTACATCGACCAGCCCGAGGACGTTCGGGAGTTCTTCGCCGAGCGGGGCGGCGAGTGGCCGGTGGTGATCGACACCGATGGCTCAGTGGCGGTGAGCTACCAGGTCACCAAGGCCGCCGAGACCTATATCGTTGCTCCCAACGGGGTGGTGGTGCAGAAGCTGTTCAGCTCGGTCACCGCCGATCAGCTCGACGCCATCATCGACAGCTATGTGGAGCCTGACTCGTGAACCTGCGCCGTTGGGCCCCCTGGGCGATCCTCGCGGTCGTACTCGTCGCGGCCCTGCTGTGGGGCGCCGGCGGCGACGATGGACCGGCCGACCCCGGCGAGCGCACCGAACGTCTCCAGCGCCAGATCGCCTGCCCGGAATGCGACGGCCAGTCGGTGGCCGAGTCGAACGCCCCGGTGGCTGACACCATTCGCCGGTTCATCACCGTTCGGGTCGACGAGGGCGCCACCGATGCCGAGATCCGCGACCAATTGGTTCTCAGCTACGGCCGACGGGTACTGCTCGAACCGGAGAGGACCGGCTTCGTGGCCCTGGTGTGGATCCTGCCCATTGTCGCGCTGTTGGCCGGTCTGGCCGGTCTGGCGTGGGCTTTCCGTTCCTGGCGCGAGGCCGAGACGGCAGCCCCTACCGCCGCCGACCGCGACCTGGTGGAGCAGGCCCGTCGCCACCAAGCCGAACCCGATGATGGCGAGGATGCCCGGTGACGGCATCCCGTGGGGTCGATCTCGACGCTCTGGCCGACCTCGAGGAGGAACGTGACTTCTTGCTCCGGTCCCTCGATGACTTGGAGGTCGAGTTCGAGGCTGGTGATCTCGAGCCCGATGATTACGAGACTCTGCGCGACGACTACACGGTGCGTGCCGCGGCGGTCATCCGTTCCATCGAGGACCGCCATCTCGACCTCGAGGGGACACAGTCCGAGACCAGCTGGGTCCGCACCCTGGCCTGGGTGGCGGCTACGGTCGCCGGCCTGGTGGTGGCTGGAGTAGTGCTGGTGCAGTTCACCGGCGAGCGGGGCGAGGGCGACACCATCACCGGTGAGATCCGCCAATCACCCCGCCAGGCCCTGTTCGACTGCCAGAACCTGGCCGGCCAGGGTGAGCTGGCCGAGGCCATCCCCTGTCTCGACGGGATCCTCGAGTCCGACCCCGAGAACGTCGAGGCCGTGACCTACCGGGGTTGGTACCTGTACCTGGCCACCCGGGGCTCTGACGACCAGGCCCTGGTCGATGAGCTGACCGGCCTGGCGTGGATCCAGTTCGATCGGGCCATCGAAATCGAGCCCGAGTTCCCCGATGCTCGGGCCTTCCGGGCCATCGTGGCCCTGGCCGGGGGCGACGCCGAGAAGGCGGAAGCTGAGCTCGAGGTCTTCGAAGCCAGTAACCCGCCTCTCGACATGACTCAGCTCATCGACAGCTTCGGTCTTCGCGACCGGATTGCCGAAGCCCTGGCCGACGGCTCAGGTTCCTGAGGACACACAGCGGGCCCGCGTGCAGGTGTCGGCCTCGAAGGTCAGCTCCCACACCGACCCTTTGGCGAAGCTGGTACGGGCCCCGTCGTTGAGGGCCCCGTGGTGGATGACATGGTCGATCAGCTCGGGGATGAGGTCGCCGTGGCTGGAACACACCAGAGGCCCAACCGTCTCCTGACCGAGTAGCCAGGCCAGGGTGTCGAGGGGGTCGCTGCCCTCGAACAGCTCGTCGACGTCCTCGACGACCAGGCCGTGACGGTCGGCCAGAGGTTCGACGGTCTGGCGGCAGCGCAGAGCCGGGCTCGACACGACGCGAGTGGGTGCGGGGAGCTCGTCGGCGATGGTGCGGGCCCGTTCGGCCCCACGGTCGCTGAGGGGTCGTTTGCTGTCGAAGTCGCGGGGTCGGCGGCCCCCGGCGTCCGCGTGGCGGACGAGGTAGACGATCACGGCCGGGGAGCGTAGCAGCCACCCGTTCGGCTCCTTCTGCGATCTCGAGGCGGATCGCGTCACTGGCGACGCGATCCGCCTCATCCTCGGGGTTGGGGGCTGGCGTAGGGTGTGGTCGATGACTGCTGAACGTGTCGATCTGGGGGGCCACGACACCCCCTGTCTGCCTGCCGACCGCCTGGGCGCGGCGCTTGGGTTCGGCCCGGGCATGTTGTGGATCAAGCGCGACGACCTCACCCGGCTGGCCGGGGGCGGCAACAAGGTCCGCAAGCTCGAGCACCTGGTGGCCGCCGCTCTGGCCGAGGGGGCCGACGTTCTGGTTACGGGTGGGGCGGCCCAGTCGAACCATGTGCGCCAGACCGCGGCCGCAGCCCAGCTCACCGGCATGGACTGTGTGGGTGTCTTCTCATCCGATCCGCCCCCGGTGCCTGAGGGCAACATCATCATCGACCGTCTCCTCGGCCTCGACGAGCGGTGGATGGGTCCGCTGGGGTTCCACGAGGTCGACGCGGCCATCACCCAGGTCTGTGACGAACTGGAGGCCGAGGGCCGTGCCCCGTACCGCATCCCCATCGGCGGCTCGTCGCCGGTGGGGGCTCTGGGGTATGTCGACTCGGCCGACGAGATCGACCAGGTCGCTCCGGCCGGTTCGGTGGTCTATGTCGCCGTCGGCAGCGGAGGGACGGCTGCGGGGCTCGGCGTCGGGCTCGGTAGCTGGGATCGGCTCATGGGGGTTGACGTGGTGGGTGGTCGTTCCCTCGAAGGCTTCGTCGCCCGACTCGGGTCTGAGGCCGCCGCCCTCATCCACCGTCCGGACCCAGGGGGCCGAGCCGGGTTCGACCGGTCCCAGGTGGGGGAGGGCTACGGCACCCCTACCGAGGAGTGCCACGCCGCCCTCGAGCTGGCGGTTCGCACCGAGGGCATCATCCTCGATCCGGTGTACTCGGGGAAGGCGATGGCCGCCCTCGTCGCTGACCGCCGCTCGGGCCGCCTGCCCGCCGACCAGCCCACCGTCTTTGTCCATACCGGCGGCCTCCCCGGCCTGCTGGTCGACCGGTATCAGTCCTGGTTTCCCCAGCCGTGACCGACCTCGACGGGATCAAACCAGCTCTTGCAGGATCCGGGGCAGGGCCTCGAGGGTGGCGTCGATGTCGGCGTCGGTGGTAGACCAGCCGACCGAGAGGCGCAGAGAGCGCATGGCGTCGACCCCCATGGCGTCGAGCACGGGTGACGGTTCGAGGGCCTCGGATGAACAGGCACTGCCCGAGTGGGCGGCGATACCCGCCCGGTCGAGGCCCATGAGCACCGGCTGGGGTTCGACCTTGGCGAAGCCCACGCACACGAGGTGGGGGAGGCGATGCTCGGGGTGGCCGTACTGGGTCAACCCGTCGATGGCGTCGAGGCCGGCCCGCAACCGGTTGGTGAGGCGGACGGAGTCGCCCCTCTCTCGGTCCAGGGACTCGCTGAGCTCAGCGGCTGCCGCGCCCAGGCCCATCAGGGCGGGAACGTTCTCGAGCCCGGCTCGTCGGGCCCGCTCCTGATCACCGCCCACCAGCAAGGGGTCGATCCGCAGGCCACGTCTCACCATGAGTACCCCGGTGCCCGTCGGCCCGCCGAGCTTGTGGCCGCTGACCGACACCAGGTCCGCACCCAGCGAGCCCAGGTCCAACGGGATCCGGCCCGCGGCCTGGGCAGCATCGACATGAATCAGGACACCCCGGTCGCGACAGCCGGCCACTGTGGCCTCGACCGGTTGGATGGTGCCCACTTCGTGGTTGCCGTACTGGACCGAGACGAGGGCGGTGTCAGGGGTGATTGCGGCCAGTACCTCGTCGGGGTCGACCCGGCCGGTGCTGTCGACCGGCACCACCGTCACTTCCGATCCCGTGGCCTCAGCGGCGGCGCGCACCCCAGAGTGTTCGACGGCCGAGATGACCTGGTGGGGGCCCCGGGAGGCTGCCCCACGAATCGCGGTGACGATCGACTCGGTGGCTCCTGAGGTGAAGACCACCTCGCGCGGTCGAGCGCCAAGAAAGGCGGCCACCTGATCGCGGGCGTGTTCGAGGGCGGCGCGGGCCGTCATGCCCTCGTGGTGCACCCGCCCCGGGTCGCCGAGCGCGGTATCGAGCCACTCGACCAGGGCGTCGCGGGCGGCCGCCCGGAGGGGACTCGTGGAGGCGTGGTCGAGATAGTGGCGCACCATGGCCGCGTCAGAGCTCAGCGACGAGGGCTTCGTCGAACACTGACGTGACACACACGTCGTCGCCACCCGAAACGGTGCCCGCCAACTCGACCTTGGTCTCGCCGTAGAGGGTGCCGAGCATGCCCTCGACCATGCCGCGGTCGACCGCGCAGATCACTGGGTGCTCCACCGCGGCGTCGCCGAAGGGGCAGTGACGGGAGACGATGCGGAGCTCGTCTCCGTTGCGTTCGGCGTGGGCGGCGAAGCCATGGGCCGAGAGGGCTTCGGCCACCGAGTGAAGGGCCGAGCGGAACGACTGCTGGGCCTCACCGTCAGACAGGGAGCCGGCCATCGTCTTGCCGTACTCGCGGCCTACCTCGACGGCGATCTCCTGGGCCGTCTCGGAGCCCAGACGAGCCAGGGCCCGCCCGAGGAGGGTGACGAGGATGTCGTCGTGGCGGACGGCGAACTCGAGATGGATGCCCTCGGAGGCCACCCGATAATGCTTCGATGGGCGCCCAGCCCCTGACCGCTTCTCGAGCCGGATGTCGAGGTAGCCCCCACCGGCCAGCTTGTCGAGGTGGTGTCGGGCCACGTTGGGGTGGAGTTCGAACTGGTCGGCGACGTCGGATGCGGTGACTCCGTCGGGCCGCTCTGTCGCGAACAGGAAGATGCCGCGACGGGTGGGATCGCCGAAGGCGGTGGTGATCGCGGTGACCGCCGACGCGAAGTCGGTGGGGGTGAGGCCCGCCGGGCTGCCGGCTGGGTGGTCGGACATGGAGTCCACGCCGGTATTATACCTATCGGCATAGGAGAAAATAGGCGAACCCCTAGGAGCACCGGACTCATGGCCCTCACCGAAGCCGATGTCATCGAGGCCCTCCGGCCCGTTCACGACCCCGAGCTCCGTCGCAGCATCGTCGATCTGGGTATGGTCAGGAAGGTCGAGGTGTCCCCACCATCGGTCTCGGTGACGGTGGCGCTCACCATCGAGGGATGCCCCCTGCGCAGCGAGATCCAGCGCCGGGTGTCCGAGGCGGTCGTTGGGCTCGATGGCATCGACACCATCGATTTGGCCTTCACCGTCATGACCGACGACGAGCGGGCCGCAGTCCGTCAGATGCTCCACGGCGACCCCAGGGCCACTGCCGGCTCCCAGCCGGCCCACGGACACGCCGAGGGCCGGGTCATCCCCTTCGCCGACCCCGCCAGCAGGACCCGTGTGCTACTGATCGCGTCGGGCAAGGGCGGTGTCGGCAAGTCGTCGATCACCACCAACCTCGGCGTTGCCCTGGCCGCCCGGGGCAAGAGCACCGCGGTGGTCGACGCCGACGTGTGGGGTTTCTCGATCCCTCGCATGTTGGGGGTGACTCACCCGCCCACCGTCATCGACGAGATGCTGGTGCCGCCCGAAGCTCATGGGGTGCGCTGCATCTCGATGGGCTTCTTTGCCGAAGAGGATCAACCTGTCATCTGGCGGGGGCCCATGCTCCACAAGGCCCTCGAGCAGTTCCTGACCGACGTCTACTGGGACGAACCCGACTACCTCCTGGTCGACCTCCCGCCGGGAACCGGCGACATCTCGATCTCGCTGGCCGGCTTCCTGCCTCGGGCCGAGGTCTATGTCGTCACGACCCCTCAGCCGGCCGCCCAGAAGGTGGCCCAGCGAGCTGCCTTCATGGCTGAGAAGGTCAACCTCGAGGTTCGCGGTGTCATCGAGAACATGTCGTGGTTCACCGGCGACGACGGCAAGTGCTATGAGCTCTTCGGCTCGGGAGGTGGGGCCGAACTGGCTCAGCGGCTCGAGGTTCCCCTGGTGGCCCAGGTGCCCCTCGTGGTTGAGCTCAGGGCCGGTGGTGACGTCGGATCACCGGTTGGGGCGGACACCGAAACCGAGGTCGGACGGGTGTTCGCGGTCATGGCCGAAAAGATCGACGTCGAGTTGGCGCCCAAGCGCCGCTACCGTTCGGAGCTGAGAGTCGTCGATTGACGTGGCCACCGGGCCATGTACGACACGGAGGAAACAGTGGACGTTCGTATCGGGGTGATCCATAGCCCCAAGGAGATCGAGATCGAGTTGCCGGTCGAGACCGATCGCGAGGCGATCAAGCAGCAGGTCGCCGATGCTCTCGGTTCTGAGGGCGGCACCCTCTGGCTCACCGACCGCCGGGGCCGCGAGGTGTGTATCCCGTCGGCCCGCATTGCCTGGGTCGAAGTCGGTAGCCCCTCCGACGATCGGCCCATTGGGTTTGGGTGAGCCATAGTACCACTCTCCGTGGTGTAATTACCACGGAGAGTGGTACTATGGTGTCCCTACTTCCATAGATCTACGGAAAAGGGAGAGTCTGATGTCCCTAGTCAAGAAAAGGCGTCGAGTCATCGACCTCACGGACGAGCGACCGCGCTGGCAGCGGCCCACCAACTGTCCGAGTTGCGGCACGATGTCGCGGGTGGATTTCGTCGACCTGGTCGACGGCACCATTCGCCACGATTGCCCTAGCTGCAACAGCTGGTTCATCACGAAGCGGTAATTGACCCCGCCGCCCCGCGCTTGAACCTCGTGGGTGGGGTTCCCGACTACGGTCGGCGGCGATGGCGTCACCTTCGGAACTGCTGCGGGCCCATACCCGGTACGGGCGGCCCCTTCACGCCTACCTCCAGCGCATCATCTCCAGCTGGGGGCTGCTGGCTGACTTCGCCTTCGCGGATCTCCTGCTCTTCGTGCCCGTCGCCGGTGAGGAGGGACGGCGGTTCGTCGCCCTGGCCCAGGTCCGGCCGGCCACCGGCCAGACCATGTACCCCCAGGACTTGGTGGGTGACATCACCGACGATGCCGCCCGGCCGTTCGTGGCTCGGGCCTACCGGCTGGGTGAGATCACCGAAGGCGAGATCACCATCGACGAGTTCGGCCAGCGGGTACGAGTTCTGGGGATCCCGGTTCGGTTCGACGGTGAGGTCATCGGGGTCATCACCCGCGAGAGCGACCCGGCCCTCGCCCGATCCGAGGGTGAGCTCGAGCGCACCTACGCCCTGATCGCCGAACGCCTGGCCCGCATGATCGCGGCCGGCGACTTCCCCTACCCCGAGCCCGACGAACCCGACGAGGTCGAAGAGGAACCACGGGTCGGTGACGGTGTGGTCGTCCTCGACGCCGACTCCCAGATCTCCTACGCCTCTCCCAACGCGGTGTCGGCCCTCCACCGCATCGGGGTCCACAGCACGCTGGTGGGTCGTCGGCTCCGCGACCTCGGTCTCGATGAGGCGTTCCTTCGACGCTCGTTCCGGTCAGGGACCCCCGTCAACGAGGAGATCGCTCGAGGGGTCGACCGCGCCGCTCGTATCCGGGCCCTACCCCTGGTGGAGCGGCATCGGGTAGCCGGTGGCTTCCTGCTGGTGCGCGACGTCTCCGACGTGCGCCGCCGCGACCGCCTCCTGCTGTCGAAGGACGCCACCATCCGCGAGATCCACCACCGGGTGAAGAACAACCTCCAGACCATCTCCTCGCTCTTGCGGCTTCAGGCCCGACGGGTGGCGGTCCCCGAGGCCAAGGCGGCCATCGAGGAATCGGTACGACGCATCGGCTCGATCGCGGTGGTCCACGAAACCCTGGCCCATGCCCCCCATGAGGCGGTCGAGTTTCTCGAGATCGCCCGCCCGATCGTGAGGATGGTCGAGGAGGGCCTCGTGTCGCCAGACCGTCCGGTCCGGTTCCGCCTGGCGGGCGACGCCGGCCTGCTGCCGGCCACCGTGGCCACATCGCTGGCCGTGATCCTGAGCGAGTTGCTCCAGAACGCGGTTGACCATGCCTTTCCCCCCAGTCTGGCGATAAGCGATGGTGAGGTCGATGTGGTGATCTCGCGGGTGGGCTCCCAACTCGTGCTCCACGTCATCGACGACGGAGTGGGGGTACCCGAAGGAGGCCCCGATCAGGACCAAGAGGGAGGAGGCGGCTTGGGGCTCACCATCGTGCGCACCCTGGTCGAGACCGAACTGGGGGGAGTGATCGAGTTCAACCGGGGCCGGGGCGTCGAACCGCGCCCGGGAAGCACCGTGGAAATCCGATTCGCGCCCGACACGGCCGAGCAGCTGGCTGACGGGCCCAACAGCCCCAAGCCGGCACCCTCCTGATCAGAGCCAGGCCGGTTCACATCGGGTGAGCGGTGGGAGACGGACCTCGTTCTGGTTCAGCTGACGCGCCGCCGGGCATTGCGAGCCCGGCGGATCTGACGCCGCTCCTCTTCGGAGGTTCCGCCCCAGACCCCAGAGTCCTGATTGGTCATCAGGGCAAACTCCAGGCAGGAACCCTGGGCATCGCACGAGGTGCAGATGTCCTTGGCGGCCGCGATCTGGACGATAGCCGGGCCCGTGGTGCCCACGGGAAAGAACAGGTCGGGATCAGTGTCCCGGCAGGCGGCGTTACTACGCCACCTCAGGTTCTGTACATCGTCATCAGACCCGACAATTCCGTCGAGCTCGGCTACGGATGTGAGCGCCACGATACCTCCACAGATCAGTGGCAAACGAGCAGAATGCCGCTCGTGAGTTGCTTCACATGCCTGGAAGGCGACCCTGAGGGGGGCGATCCAGGAACACACTGACGATACCCGCGCGATATGTGCTCGACAAGAGGTTGTTTCCAATTGGCTTCCTATTGTGAAGCGCCGCAGTCAGCCAAGAGCCGGCTGACCGGGCCTCACCTTCCGCTTTATCTCATAGGATCCCGGGCCATGACTCTCGTTGTTGCCCACCGGGGTGCGTCGGCCCATGCTCCTGAGAACACGATCGAGGCCTACCGCCTGGCCCAGGAGATGGGGGCCGACTGGGTCGAGCTCGATATCCGGCGTACGGCCGACGACGTCCTGATTGTCCACCACGATGCTGCGCTGGCCGACGAGCGGATCATTCGCAAGACCCCGGCCGCCGAGCTGCCCGAAGCGGTGCCGAGCCTGCTCGAGGCCATCGAGGCCTGCGAAGGCATGGGGATCAATATCGAGATCAAGAACGCCCCCGACGACCCCGACTACGACGCCGAGCACCAGGTATCGGAAGCGGTGGCCGGCCTCATCGCGGCCTACGAGCTTCACGACCGGGTATTGGTGTCCAGCTTCGATATCGGGGCCGTTGATCGGATTCGAGCCCTCGACCCGGCCATCCCCACCGGTTGGCTGGTGTTCGCCCCCTCCGACCCGGCCTCGATCATCGAGCGCACGGTCGCCCATGGCCATCGGGCCGTGAACCCCCACACCGTGCTCACCGATCGGGCCCTGGTGAGGCGGGCTCGCGAGGCGGGCCTCGAGGTTCATGTGTGGACCGTCGATGACGCCGACCGTATGGCCGAGCTGCTCGAGTTGGGGGTCGACGGCATCATCACCAACGTCCCCGATATCGCCCGCCAGGTCATCGACAGCCAGTAGGGGCCCCACCCGCGGGGTGTGGCGGTCCGCCGTCAGGCGGCGGAGTACGGCAATACGAGACGCATGGCCTCGGGATGGTGGCTGATCACGAAGCGGCTCCTCTCGCCCAGGAAGTCGCCGTCGACCTGCCAGGGGAGGGGACGTTCGGCCTCGACGACCACCGCTTCGAGGTCGGTGCGGATGTCGAGGCCCCGCCTCTTGCTCAGCCGGGCGGGGTTGATGAGAGCGGTGGCGGCGATGGGTACCAAGGTCCGCAAGTTGAGGGCCCGCATGGTGACCATGGCCAGCCCCCGGTCGAGGGTGGCCTCGGGGACGAGATCGAGGGGACGGTTACCCAGGAACGTGTAGGGGTTGGTGTTGAGGCAGATGCTGAAGTAGCCGTCGTCGACCGAGGTGTTGTCGGTGAACCGAACTCGGAACCGGGGTTCTGACCGGTCGTAGTGGCGCATCCAGGTGGTGATGGCGCTCCAGATGAACAGTGGGTGTCCCATCCACCGTTTCAGTGAACCCCTCCGCTCGACCTGGTCGACCACCGCGGCATCGAACCCCAGCCCCAGGTGGAACAGGAAGTAGCGGCCGTCGACCTGGCCCAGCCCCACCCGGTGGATGTCGCCCCGACCCATGGCTTCGAGAAGGGGGGTGATGGCCTCGAGGGGGTCGTTGGGCAGCCCGAGGGTGCGGGCGAACACATTGGTGGACCCTCCGGGGAGGGCGGCGAGGGCAGTGTCGGTGCCGGCCAACCCGTTGGCGGCCTCGTTGAGGGTGCCGTCGCCGCCCAACACCGCGACCACATCCACCCCGCGGAAAGCGGCCGCCTGGGCCAGGCGGGTGGCGTGCCCTCGTCGGCTGGTGTGGGCCAGTTCGACGTCGTGCTCGGCCCCTAGGGCCTGCTGGATCACGACTTCGAGACGGGCGTTCACCGACGAGGCCGACGCATTGATGATGAGGAGGAGCTTCAGGAGGGCCTCCGGGCCGGACCGGGGAGTGCCACAAGTTACACGGGAGGATTTGGACAGGCGATCCCGCCCGGCCCAGACTGTTCGATATGAACGTCGTAGTCTGTGTGAAGCAGATCCCCGACCCGGCAGACCCGGGCGAGTTGGATCCCGAGACCAAGACCCTCAAGCGCGATGTGAAGCTCATTCTGGACGAGTCCGACTCGTACGGGGTCGAGATGGCGCTGCAGCTGGTCGACAACGCCGGTGGCGGAGAGGTGACTCTCGTGTCGATGGCTCCCAACAGCGAGGTTGGCGGTCTCCGTACCGCTCTCGCCATGGGCGCCGCATCGGCCGTGCTGGTGAGCGACCCCGCTCTCCAGGGCACCGACGCCCTCGGCACCGCCCGCGTGCTGGCGGCCGCCATCCAGAAGAACGGCACCCCTGACCTGGTTCTCGCCGCCACTGAGTCCAGTGATGGCTACACCGGCACCGTGCCTGTGCAGCTCGCCGAACTGTTGGGTCTCCCTTCGGTGACCTTCGCCAAGTCGATCGAGGTGGCCGACAACCAGGTCAAGATCGAGCGCCAGACCGAGGCCGGCTACGACGAGGTCGAGTGTCCCATCCCTGCCCTGGTGTCGGTTACCGCTGGTGTGGTCGAGCCCCGCTACCCCTCCTTCAAAGGGATCATGGCGGCCAAGTCGAAGCCAGTCGACGAGGTCACTTGTGGTGACCTCGGCATCGACGCCGGCTCGGTCGGCTGGGCCGGTGGCGGCCAGGAGATCGTCCTGGTCGAAGAAGCCGAAGCCCGCGAGGCCGGCGAGATCATCGAAGACGACGGCGAGGGCTTCCAGAAGATCGTGGAATTACTCGACAATCTCAAGGTCATCTGAGAAAGGACTGCATCATGACTCTCGGAAAGATCTGGGTATTCGCCGAGGCCACGGCCGATGGCCAGCCTTCGGGCCTCACCCTCGAAATGATCGCCAAAGCCCGCGACCTCGGACCTGTCGAGGCTGTGGTGGGCGGCGACGGTGCCGCGATGGCCGGGGCCCTCGGCGCCCACGGTGTCACCACCGTCCACGCCACCGGTGACCTGGGCGGCGCCCTCAGCGGTGTCCCTGTGGCCGGTGCGGTAGCTGGCGCGGTAGAGGCCGGCAACGGCCCCGACCTTTTCATGGTTGGCACCAGCTACGACGGCCGCGATGTGGCCGGTCGCCTGTCGGCCAAGGTCGGCGCTACGGTCATCACCAATGTGGTGGACATCGAGCTCGACGGCTCCGATGTGGTCGGCCTCGAGCCGGTCTTCGGTGGTTCCACCAACGTCAAGACGAAGTTCACCGGCGACGGCGTGAAGATCGTGCTGGTGCGGCCCAAGTCGTTCGAGGCCTCCGAGACCGGTGGCGGCGCGGCTGCCGTCAGTGACCTCGCCGTCCCCGACGCGGGCAGCAGTGGTGGCGCCACCATCACCAACCGCCATGTCGAGGAGTCCGAAGGACCCCAGCTCGACGCCGCCGCCATCGTGGTGTCGGGTGGTCGTGGCATGGGCGAGGCCGACAGCTTCCAGCTCATCGAAGACCTGGCCAAGCGGCTCGGGGCCGCTCCCGGCGCCTCGCGGGCCATCGTCGATGCCGGTTGGGTGCCCTACAGCTACCAGGTGGGCCAGACCGGCAAGGTCGTGAAGCCCGACGTGTACATCGCGGCGGGTATCTCGGGCGCCACCCAGCACATGGTGGGCATGAAGGGCTCGAAGACCATCATCGCCATCAACAAGGACTCCGAGGCCCCGATTTTCGGCATCGCCGACCTCGGCATCGTGGGCGACGTCCACAAGGTCCTGCCGGCCCTCCTCGAAGCTCTGCAGAGCCGCTAGCCAACCAGATTTGTTGCAGGGCCCCGGTCCCCGGACCGGGGCCCTGTCGCGTCCGGGTCCTGGCCGACCGTCGCAGAGCATGAGCGGGGGTGGCAGCTTGTTGGTGTCTGGGCTCAGGGTTGTGGGCGCAGCCCGACTCGACGCTCCCTCCCAATCGGTCGCTAGGTTGGTGAGCCATGGATGAGCCGCTCACCCTGCTGTCGATCCACGCCCATCCCGATGACGAGGCGTCCAAGGGCGCCCCCACCGTGGCCCGCTACGCCGCTGAGGGCATCTCATCGGTCCTGGTCACGTGCACCGGAGGCGAAGAGGGTGACATCCTCAACGACGAGCTCGACCACCCCCACATCCGCGAGAACCTGGCCGAGGTGCGACGCCAGGAGCTCGATGAGGCCGTGCGCATCATCGGCTACGACCGCCTCCACCTGCTGGGCTACCGCGACAGTGGCATGCCCGACTCCGACGCCAACGGCCGGGCCGACAACTTCGCCAACGCTCCTCTCGACGAGGTCGCCGGCCGGCTCGCGGCCATCATTCGGGCTGAGCGTCCCCAGGTGATCATCACCTACAGCGCCGAGCAGAAGCGCTACCCCCACCCCGACCACCTGCGGGTGTACGACATCACTGATCCGGCTATCGAACGGGCCGCCGATCCCAACTGGCAGCCTGACCCCGCCGTCCTGAACATCGACGAGCACTTCCTGGCCGGCCACGAAGAGATCACCCATCCATGGCAGGTCCAGAAGACCTACTGGTCGAACGGGTTCACCCGCGGTCGCATCCTGACCATGCACGCCTGGTTCGAGGAACAGGGTGAGGAGAGCCCCTTCGCCGATTGGGTCGAGAAGATCCCCGACGATGCCGACGCGGGCATCACCACCCGGATCAATATCGCCGACACCGTGGGGGTGGGTCGTGATGCCCTCGCGGCCCACCGCACCCAGGTCTCACCGGGTGGTTGGTGGTTCAAGGTGCCGCTCGAGGTCATGGCCACCCGTCATCCTTGGGAATCGTTCACTCTGGCGTCGTCGCTGGTGGGCAAGGGCGACGTTGACGACGAGGGCTTCGAAACCGACCTCTTCGGCGGGTTGCGCTAGTCGGCCCGGAGGGTGGCCACGGCGTGGCCACCCAGGGTGGCCACCACCAGGGCGCCACCAATGAGGGTGGCGGTAGGGATGGCCTCGTCCACCACGAGGGCACCCAACAGGGGGCTCAAGATCGTCTCCAGCAGGAGCAGGAGAGCGGTTTCGGGCGGGCTCAAGAGCTGGGCGCCGGTCGTGATCAGGATCATCGCGCTGGGTACGACGAGCAGGCCCAAGACCAGAATCGGCACCAGGTCTCCGGGCTCCAGTGCAATCTCGACGCCCGCCAGGTAGAGCAGAAGGGCGGCGATCAGGAAGGCCACTGGGGGCGCTGGGCTGAGGTCACGATCCTGATAGCGCCGCAGGATCGTGAAGTTGACCGCCAACAGGAACGAAGCCAGCAGGGCTATGAGGTCGCCGGTCAGTCGGCCCCCACCGGCGCTGGCCCAGAAGGCGATACTCACTCCGACCAGGGCCAGGGGGATGGCCACCATCGTCCGACGGGGGATGGTTCGACCCAAGACGAACCGGTCGAGCAGGGCGGCCCAGATCGGCGAGCTGGCCAGGATGAGGACCGCATTGCCGATCGAGGTGTTGTCAACCGCGGCCACGAACAGCATGGTTCCCGTGCCCCACAGGATGCCCACCGCGATACCGGGCCGGCCCATGGCCCGTATGGTGGCGGGCAGGGTCCGCCCGCGACGCAGAACGAACCAGAGTGACGCCGTGATACCAACGAGGGCTGACCGCCACATGATTGTGGTGAGGGTGCCCGCGTCGATGGCCCGCACGAGGCTGCCGTCGGGCACGATGCACAGCACCCCGACACTGGTGATGATCAGGCCTCGACGGTGATCGGTCACCAGGAGGTCAGGAGGCCCCGCAGCCGCCCGGGCACCGCCGTCTCGGTGGTCTCTGGCAGTCCACTCTCGATGAGCAGTACTTCGTGTACCGGTTCGCCGTCGAGGAGGATGGTGGAGCGTTGGGAGCAGGGCCGCCGAGCCGAGTCTTCGAGGCGCGCCAATAGCTCGGGTGAGAGCTCGGCGACCAGTCCACGCGACATGACGGGCAGAGTACATGGATGCCCCCCGGCCCAGTGTCGAATGAGTGAGCCGCCCAGGGAGATGAGGTCGATGGGCGAAGTTGGCACTGGCACGGCACCACCCGGCCCGGTCGGGCAGGATGGTGGCGTGGCTGAGGATGCAGGTGTAGTTGTGGGCACGCCGCCGGCGGGTATCGAGGGTGGGCCCGTGGCTCGCTGGCTGTCCGCTGAAGTGGACGGGGCGGTGCCGCCCTTTCGGTTCGACATGGTGTCGGGGGGTCGTTCGAACCTGACCTACCGGGTCACGGGCGCCGACGGTCGGTCCTACGCCCTGCGCCGGCCCCCTCTCGGGCAGGTCCTTGCCACCGCCCACGACATGGCCCGCGAGTACCGGATCATCACGGCCCTGTGGGGATCGGCGGTGCCCGTCGCCCAGACCTTCGGGTTGTGCGAGGACAACGCGGTCAACGGGGCCCCGTTCTACGTCATGGACTTCGTCGAGGGCACCGTCGCCCACGACATCGAGGTCGCCGCCACGATCCCGGTCGAGCAGAGGCAGGCCGCGTCCGCCCATCTCGTCGAGGTACTGGCCGCGCTCCACGAGGTCGATGTCGATGGGGTCGGTCTGGGGACCCTCGCCAAGAAGGAGGACTATGTGGCCCGCCAACTCAAAAGGTGGACCCGCCAGTACGAGCAGTCGAAGGACCGTGATCTGCCGCTGATGGACCGGGTGCGCGACGGCCTGGCCGCCCGGGTCCCCGAACAGGAGGGGGCTGGCATCGTGCACGGGGACTATCGGATCGGCAACGTCATGCTCGACGCCACCGGCCACATCGCGGCGGTCCTCGACTGGGAGCTCTGCACTCTGGGTGACGTACGGGCCGATGTCGGCCACATGTGCTCGTACTGGGCCGACGAGGGCGAGGACGACAAGCTCCCCACTGCGGCCGGCGGGTGGTGGACCCGGGCCCAGGTGGCCGAGGTCTACGCCGAACGCACCGGCACCGATCTCGCCGACCTCGATTGGTTCACCGCCTTTGCCCATTGGCGCCTGGCCTGTATCGCCCAGGGCGTCTACGCCCGCTACAAGGGCGGCTCCATGGGCGAACAGGACGACATCGACCTCGACGAAATGGCCGAAGGTGTCACCAACCGCCTGGAGAAAGCAGCAGAGTTGACTTGATCCCGCCCAGGTCCCGCCTCCTCGACCTACCGGGACCTGCTCCACTCTTCGAAGGCGGCCTCAGTGGTCTCGATGTCTTCTCTGGTGATGTCGAGGTGGGTCACCAGGCGGAGGGGGCGGCCGTAGCGGCCCAGCAGCTTGATCTTGCGGGTGGCCATGAACTCCTCGATGGGGGAGGCATGGCCGGGTTCCACCTCGATGAAGACCATGTTCGTCTGGACCTCGTCGAGCACCGTCACCCCGTCGATCACCGCGAGGCGGGCCGCTAGTTCCTTGGCGTTGGCGTGGTCGTCGGCCAGCCGGTCGACATGGTGATCGAGAGCGTGGATGCCGGCGGCCGCGATGATCCCGGCCTGCCGCATACCGCCCCCCAGGATCTTGCGGTGGCGGGTGCCACGGGCGATGAGCTCAGCCGACCCCACCAGCACCGACCCGATCGGGGTGCCCAGGCCCTTGCTCAGACAGATCGATACCGACTCGAAGTGATCGGCGATGACCCGGGCCTCGACCCCGAGGCCGACCGCGGCGTTGAACAGGCGGGCACCGTCGAGATGGGTTGACAATCCGTGCTCCGCGGCCAGCGACCGGGCATCAGCCAGATAGTCGAGGCCGATGATCTTCCCGTTCATTGTGTTCTCGAGACAGAGGAGCTCGGTGTGGGCGAAGTGAGGATCATCGGGCTTGACGGCGGCGGCCACCCTGTCGAGATCGAGGGTGCCATCGGACTCGTTCTCGATGGGTTGGGGTTGCACGCTGCCCAGAACCGCGGCCCCGCCCTGCTCGAGCCGGTAGGTGTGGGCGGCCTGACCCACTATGTACTCGTCGCCCCGGCCGCAGTGGGCCATTATCCCGATCAGGTTGGCCTGAGTACCCGACGGAGCCAGCAAGCCGGCTTCCTTGCCGAGCAAGGCAGCTGCCTTGGCCTCGAGGGCCAGCACCGTGGGGTCGTCGCCCAGCACGGCGTCGCCCAGTTCGGCGTTTCGCATGGCTTCCCACATTGCATCGGAGGGCTGGGTGACGGTATCGCTACGAAGGTCGATCACCGGGTCATACTTGCATCACTGGCCGCTACGGCCCAGGCGAGACCGTCCACCGGGTCCTCGATGGCCAGGCGGAGGTTCCAGCCGGTGTCGGGCTCGTCGCGGCTCCAGGCGAACCACTTCAGCTCGGCTGCGGCCTGACCCAGCTCCTCGGGTTCGACTGGCCAGGTGTCGTCGAGCCCGGTGAGCACCGCGGCCGTCCACCAGGCCTCGATCCGGCCCGCGGCGGCCCCCCGCCGGCGGCCGTGGGCACCGCCCGATGCGCCCGCCCAGGCCAGCAGGGCGAAGGAGTCGGCGGGGCTCAGGGGCACCCACCGCGCCAATCGAGGGCCCAGGGCCGAGACCGCCTCCTCGGCCGTCCCTTCGATGGCGACAACCTCGGCCCGACCGTTCGACTGGGCCGTCCACGGCTGGACCACGGACCGGAAGGCGTTGACCACGTCGGGGTCGTCGACTCCAGGCGCCGGAGGCGGAAGCTCGACGCGGTCACCTCGGGGGAGATCGGGATGGGGGAAGTCGGCCTCGAACTCGCGGTACTCGGCCAGGGCGTAATCGGGTTCCCATGATTGGATGCGAAGGGGGACCTCGAGGGCGATGTCGGCAACCGTTGTGAGATCCTCGCCTCGCAGGATGCGTTCGTGGGCCAGGACGCTGAGGAGGGGGCCGGGGGCCACGTGGGGGGCCAGGGCCGCCCAGCCCGACCCCTGAGCCACGACCTCGGCGAGGGGTCCGAGGGTGAACTGGCCGGCGCCCTCCACCACCATCGTGGCCGCGAGCTCGGCGGGGGCCTGAAGGGCGGTTCGGTACTCGCACTGGGCGGCCACCGGCCACAGCTGCCGGCCCCGTTCGAGGGCAGCCCGACTCCGGTCGCGCAGGTCGACCAATCCAGCCCAGTCGCGGTCGGCGACCAATCGGTCGACATGGCGGAGGAGCTCGTCGATGTCGCCGAGCTCGACCAGTTCCGCGTTCTTGTCGGCGGGCCGTCCGCTCGGCGGCTCGTTCTCGTTCACCGCCCTATCCTGACCTCTGCCAAGCTCTGGGGGTGGACCCCTCACCCGACCAGGAAGACCTGGGCCCCGACCCCACCTTCCTGCCCTGGGATGGCCGCCGGGTCCCCGTCACCCTCCTCGGTGGCTACCTGGGGGCCGGCAAGACCACGGTGTTGAACCAGCTCCTGGCCCGGACCGAGGTTCCGGTTGCGGTGTTGGTGAACGACGTGGGGTCGGTCAACATCGACGCCAAGCTCGTGGCCCGCCGCCATGGCGACACCGTCGAGCTCACCGACGGCTGTGTGTGCTGCAGCCTCAGCCGGGGCCTGGCCGATGCCTTCGACACCCTCCGGGCCCGTCCGGAGCCCCCCCAGCACGTTGTGGTCGAGCTGAGCGGCGTGGCCGACCCTCACCGGGTGACCCCGTGGGCTGACTCCCTGGGCTTCCGGCTCGACGGGGTGGTGGTGCTGGCCGATGCTGATCAGGTGCTCCATCAGCTCGAGAGCGAATACGTGGGTGATCACGTTCGCCGTCAACTGGAGGCCGCCGATCTGGTCGTGGTGACCAAGACCGATCTGGTTGATGCCGCTCGGGTGACCGAGGTGATCGGTCGGCTCGGCGATCTCGTTCCTGGGTGCCTCGTCGTTCGCTCCGGTGAACCCCTGGCCGCGGCCGGTCTGCTTCAGCTCGGCGGGCGGCAGCCGGGGGGAGTGGCGGCCACTCCGCCACCGGCCCTCTTCGACGTTCACCGGGTCGAGGCCACTCCCATGCCTGTTGGGCTCGATCGGGCCGGCCTCGATCGGCTCCTCGACGAACTGCCCACGGGGGTGGTGAGGGCCAAAGGGGTGGTGGCCCTGGCCGACGGCACCCGGTGGATCGTCCAGGTGGTGGGTAGCCGCCGCCAGGTCACCCCGCTACCCGAGTCGGAGATGCAGGAGCCCACCGAGCTGGTGGTGATCAGGGTCGGCCCGTGAAACCGGGCTGATCGCTCAGACCAGCGGCCAGGGGTAGCGGTGGCCCGAGGTGTCGGTGGGGAAGACACCGTTCTGGATCAGACCCCGGGCCCGGGCCAGCACCGCATCGCATTCCGGCGGGTCGATGAGCTCGGCCACCGAGTCGGGGAGTCCCTCGTCGATCAGATCGATGAGGTCGGCGATGAGGTGGGCCGAGATGAGTTCGCCGGCGAAGTCCCAGATGACGGTGCGCAGCTTGAACTCGGCGTGGAGGCTCAGCCCGTTGTCGATGGCGTGGATACGATCGTCGGGGCCGATGAGACAGTGGCCACTCTTGCGGTCGGTGTTGTTGGAGACCACATCGAAGGCGCACAGGGCCCGGAAGTCGTCAAGGTTGCGGCCGGCCTCCATGAGCGTGAAGTAGTGCTGCTCGAAGTCGGCCTCGATGAATAGTTGCACCGATCCGGTGCCGTGGGGTCCGCCACGAAGGACGGTGGGCGGCACCAGTTTCCAGCCCAGATGCTGGCTGAGCTCGTAGGAGGCGACCTCGCGCAGGTAGAGGCCGTCGGGGAAGTCCCACAGAGGTCGCTCATGGGCGTGAGGTTTGTAGATGGCCCTCCGCTCGGTGCCGGTGCCGTTGTCGGAGCCCATGAGGTTCACCAGCCAGGTTCCGTTCGAGCTCCAGGGCATACGTCCCTCGATATCGAGCTCGGCTTCGCGGAGCATGCCGAGAACCTCTGGCGTGTGGACCGGTGGGCCGGCGGGTTCGTCGCTCACGGGCCGCTCAGTTCATGGCCGGGCAGCCCCAGCACGACTCGTCGGGAGCCTTGGGCCGGCCACAGAACGGACACGGGGGTCGACCTCCGGCCATGAGGTGCTCGACGGTGGAACAGAACGTCGACACCTGGGTGGGAGTGACGCGGAAGACGGCCCGGGCGGGGTCGCCGGCCCCCTCATCCTCGATGTCCTCGATGTCCTCGATGTCCTCGATCTCCTCGGCCACCACCACCATCTGGCCGTTGTCGGTGTCCCAGCGGATCTCGAGCGAGCCCACTACCCAGTCGGGCTCGATGGGGGTGCGCAGGGACTCGAAGTCGTTGCCGTCGTCGGGCAGGTCGAGCTCGTCGAGGAGCTGGGCGAAGTACTCACCCAGGGCGCCCGCCTGTTGCTTCTCGAGCTTGAGGGTGGCCAGTTTGCCGTCGCCCGCGGCCTGGAGGAAGAAGGTGCGGTCGCCGGGTTCGCCGACGGTACCCGCGGTGAAGTGGTCGGCGGTGAAGTCGAACGAGGGGTTCATCGACAAGAGCCGGACCTCAGGACAATGCCAGGTCGGACAGGGAGCGTCCGGTCGAGTTGACCGTGAGGACCGCAGGTCCGCCGGGGCCGTACAGGATGGCTGAGACCGAGCAAGGCGAGATCACGATCCGTTGGAAGAGGTCGAGGTGGGTGCCCATGGCGTGGCCCACGGCCGCCTTGATGGGGTCGGCGTGGGACACGGCCACCACCGTCTGCCCTGGGTGTTTGGCGACCAGGCCGGCCAGGGCGCCGGTCATGCGGGTCTGCATTTCGCTGAATGATTCGCCCCCCGGGAACCGGAACCCGCTGGGGTAGCGCTGGACGGTGGCCCATTCCTTCTTCTTGTTGAGGACCGACAGCTTCTGACCTGTCCAGTCACCGAAGTCGGCCTCGAGCAGGCCCTTGTCGATCAGCACCTTCTGACCGAGAGCGGTACCGATGGGCGCTGCCGTTTCGCGGGTGCGTTCCATGGGCGAGGCGTAGATGGCGGCAACCTTCTTGGCCCGCCCCGAGGGGCCCTTGTGGAGCTCGAGCAGTCGTTCGGCGACCCCTTCGGCCTGTGCCACACCCTGTTCAGCCAGGTGGAGGCCGGGAGCCCGGCCGGGGAGCACCTGGCCGGTGGTAGGCGTCTTTCCGTGACGGACCATCAGCACGAGGGTGGGCCGGGTCGATCGGGGGGCCATCCCTGCAACCTACCCTGCACCGATGGATTCTCTGCAGTCGATCGCCGCTGACGTCTCGACCTGTCGGGCCTGCCCCCGCCTGGTCGCGTGGCGCGAGCAGGTAGCCGCCGACAAGCGCGCCGCCTACGCCGATGACCACTACTGGGGGAGGGGGGTTCCGGGTTTCGGCGACCCCGACGCCCACCTGGTCGTGGTGGGTCTGGCCCCGGCCGCCCACGGAGCCAACCGCACCGGCCGCATGTTCACCGGAGACCGGTCCGGCGACTGGCTCTATCGGGGTCTGCACCGGGCTGGCTACTGCAATCAGGCCGAATCGGTGTCGGTGGACGACGGTCTGGTGATGACCGGCGCCTACATCACTTCGCCGGTGAAGTGCGCACCCCCGGCCAACAAGCCCACACCGGCCGAACGCGATACCTGTCGCCCCTTCCTCGAGAGGGAGCTGGAGGTGGTGGCCAACGCCAAGGTGTTCGTCGTACTGGGCCTGTTCGGCTACCAGGCTCTCAGTACCCATCTGGGGGTAAGACCCCGCCCCCAGTTCGGTCACGGGGTCGAGGTCGAGGTGGGCGATGGCCGCACGATCATTTGCAGCTATCACGTGAGCCAGCAGAACACCTTCACCGGCCGCCTCACCGAGGACATGCTGGATGGGGTGTTCACCCGCGCCCGACAACTCGGTGACGGGTGAGCCCAAGAGCCAGCTACCGTTCCTCCTGTGACCCGTTCCGCCCTCGTGTTCGCCGCGGTCCTGGCCGCCGTTGCCGGCCTTCTGGTGGCCTGCTCCAATTCCGATGGACCGCCCGATCCGGCGGTCCTGGAGGAGACCTTCCAGCAGTTCTGCTCTGAATCGGCTTCCGACCCGGTCGACGACGTGTGTGACTGCGCCTGGGATTCGATGGTGGCCGATCTGGGCGCCACCCGGATCGTCGAGGTCAACCGGGTCCTGATCGACGAGCCCGATGACCCCCTACCCGACGATGTGCTCGCCATCGTGGCCGACTGCGTTGTCGATTCGATCAGTGGCTGAGGTGGGGTTGGGTCGGTGATTCGGCCAGAGTGCTAACCGCTGAGAGTTCGAGCCGGGCGCCACCTCACGCCGGGTGCGGCCCAGACCCCCAGTCCGATGAGGGCGAGGCCCCCGATCACGGCCGCCGTGACCCCGACCCCCACGTCAGCGATGGTGTCGGCCAGCGACCGACCCGATGCCTGCGATGTGTAGAACCGGGTGGTGAACCCTCCGTACAGGGCCGCCAGGATCAGGGTGGCCTGGAGGGACTGACGCAGCCCGCCGGGTCCGTCGACCGGGTTGTCCTGCCCGCCGCCGGCTCGGTGGGCGGCGACAATCAAGACGGCGATGCCTGCCGCGCTGAGCAGGAACTGGAGGATGAAGTAGACGGGGTAGGGCTCTGCCTGGACGTTGAACGGAGCCCATGTGCCCAGGCCCGAGCCGGGGAGCCAGGGTGGCGGTTCGTGGGTCAGGGTGTCGAGAAGGACATGGGAAACCATGCCGGCCACGAGCCCGGTCAGCAGGGCCCATCGGTGCTTCCAGGCGTCGGTGACCCGGGCTGAGGCCAGCATCCCGCTCAGGCCGGCCAGGCGGGTTGGGGCCACGAAACACCAACCGGGGATCAGTAGGGTCGAGATCACCGTTAGGACCAGCGCCGACACCGGCAGACCGACGATCACCGTGCTCACCAACCCCCGGTCATGGAGACCCAGGTCGGGTAGGCGGTTGAGTACCGGAAGGCCCCGGAGCAGATCGGGAGTGACCGACCCGCTCGCGATCGCCACCATGACGGGCCCCGACGTGGGGCGAAGCCACCCCCACATCGGGACCACGCCGATGTGGGAGACGGTGAACGGCATGCTCCTCAACGTACGGACCCCATGTCCTGGCCGGGTCCAGGTCAGGTGTGGATGTTGTGCAGGGGGACTGGGTGGGCTCGGTCCCCGGTGCCCGTGCCAAGATGATGCCTCACCAATTCGGGAGGATGCATGAGCGATACGGCCCCGGCCATGAAGCCCAAGGCCGCCCGCTGGACCCACCAGTGGAAAGAGCTCTACGAAGAGGTCATCAACTCGGGCCTGTGCACGGGCTGCGCAGGCTGTGTGATCGCCTGTCCTCACGACGTCATCGGGTACAAGCACGAGCCCGGGCAGTACAAGCCGTTCCACCTCGAGGAGGAACTGGGCCTCGACGACTGTGGTCACGGTCAGAAGGGCTGCACGTCCTGCACCCGTTCGTGCCCCCGCTTCCGATCCTGGGAGCCGGAGGCTGAGGTCCACCTCCACGGCCGCGAGCGCAAACCCGACGAGATGGCCGGCATCTACAAGGATCTCCTCCTCGTCCGGGCCAGTGACGACTTCGTGTACGAGACCGGGCAGGACGGCGGGCTGGTTTCGGCCATAGTCATCTGGTGCCTCGAGAACGGCATTGTCGACGGCGCCCTCACCAGCTTCCTCGAGGGGGGTGACGAGGGATGGAAGGCCATTCCCGGCCTGGCCACCAATCGCGATGAGGTACTGCGGGGTGCCGGCAGCCGGTACACCTACTCGGCCAATACGTTGGCCTACGACGAGGCCATGGACAAGGGGCTGAAGAGCCTCGCCCATGTGGGCATGTCGTGCCAGACCTCGATCGGCCCGGTCATGTGGCACCGGCGGGTGGGCAAGGTCAGCCGCCCGTTCAAGCTCATCATTGGCCTGCTGTGCTCCAAGTCGTTCGACGATGGGTTGTTCCAGGACCTGTTCGAGGTCAAGTACGGGCTGCGCCGCGAAGACATCAGGAAGATGAACATCAAGGGTGTGTTCCAGGTGTGGATGAAGAACGGCGACTACCACGAGATCAATCTCAAGGAGTGTCACGCCTGGACCCGCGAGGGCTGTCTCCACTGCCCCGACTTCGCGGCCGAACATGCCGACATCTCCACCGGCGGAATCGGTGATGCCAGCGACTGGACCCTCACGATCATCCGGACCGAGCTGGGCCGGCAGATCATGATCAAGATGCTCGAGGAGGGAGTCATCGAGGCCAAGCCCGGTGATTCCGACCCCGGTGCCATCGCCCTCATGAACCGGCTGGCGCAGAAATCACGTGAGCGCTGGCCCGACTGGGCCACCAGCGACGCCCGCGTCGGGCTTCCCACCAAGAAGTAGTCCGGGTCCCGGCCGCTCAGGGCCCCTCCCGTTTCGCCGATAGGGAAGGGTGGCCAACACCGTCCAAACCCGCGCCCCCACTGGGCATGGTGGTGGAGGTGGGTTGGTCGCCGCCTTGCGACCCCGCCAGTGGCTGAAGAACATCCTGGTGCTGGCCGCCCCCGGTGCGGCTGGTGTGCTGAGCGAGGTGAGCACCGCGGCTTCGGTCGTCTGCGCCTTCGGGGCTCTGTGCCTGGTGTCGAGCGCCGGCTATCTGGTCAACGACGTCCTCGACCGCGAAGTCGATCGGCGGCACCCCACCAAATGCCACCGGCCCATCGCTTCGGGGGCCCTCCATCATCGGGTCGCCTTGTTGATGGCCGGAGTCCTGGTGGCGGCTGGCCTCTCCGTGGCCCTGATCGTGGGCTGGGAGACCGCCGCGCTGGTGGCGGCCTACGGGACGGTGACGCTCTCGTACAGCACTGTCCTGAAGCACATCGAGTTGCTCGACATCCTGGCCGTTTCGCTGGGGTTCCTGCTCCGCATGGTCACGGGCGCAGTTGGGGCCGACGTCCCCATGTCCGACTGGTTCCTCGTGGTGGCCGCGTTCGGCTCCCTCTTCATGGTTGTGGGAAAGCGCCACGCCGAACGCCGGGAGTTGGGCGACGCGGCCGCTGAGCTGAGGTCGACCCTGGCCGCCTACTCGCCGGCGTTCACCGAACAGCTCCTCACCGTGTGCCTGGGCGTGATCCTGCTCTCCTACTTCCTGTGGGCGTTCGAGACCGCCACCATGGAACCGCTGGCCGTCCGCTTGTCGATCCTCCCGTTCGTCTACGTGGTGCTGCGCTACCGGCTCCAGCTCGATCGAGGACTGGGCTCCGCTCCCGAGGATCTCGTACTGGGCGACCGGGGCCTCCAGGTGGGTGGGCTGATCTGGGCCGTGGTCTTCGGAGCGGCGGTCTATCTGTGACCGGCTCGTCGCTGGCCGGTTGGGGCTTGACCGCCCCGACCGTGGCCGAGGTCAAGGTGCCGGCCTGCCTCAGTGAGGTGGGTGGTCATCTCCGGTCGGCGGGTGAACGGGGGCTGGCGGTTCGCGGCCTGGGCCGGAGCTACGGCGACGCCGCCCAGAACGCGGGTGGCACCGTGGTTGACATGACGGGCGTCGATGGGGTCGGCCCGATCGCCGATGACGGCACCCTCACCGTGCAGGGCGGTGTGTCCCTCGACACCCTCCTACGCCGGGTCGTGCCTCAGGGGTGGTTCGTGTCGGTCTCGCCGGGGACCCGACAGGTCACCGTGGGGGGAGCCATCGCCTGTGATGTCCACGGCAAGAACCATCACCGCGACGGCTCGTGGGGTGACCACGTCAAGTCCTTCCGGTTGCTCACCGGCGACGGACAGATCCGCGAGGTCGGGCCCCAGGGCCCCGACCCCGAGCTGTACCGGGCGACCGTGGGGGGGATGGGGCTCACCGGCGTGATCCTCGAAGCCACGATCGCGCTGGTGGCCGTCCCGTCGTCGCGTCTCCTGGTCGATACCGATCGCACTCCCGACCTCGATACGACCCTCGACCGACTCATCGACGGCGAGGCCCACCACCGGTACTCGGTGGCATGGATCGACTCGACCGCCTCGGGCCGCCACCTTGGTCGCTCGATCATCACCCAGGGCGACTTCGCGCCGGCCGACGCCCTGGCTGAAGGTGACGATCCTCACCAGTTCCGTCCCTGGTCCGGCCCCGCCGCCCCACCCGCCCCCGGTGGCCTGCTGAACCGGCACACCATCCGGGCCTTCAACGAGGCCTGGTTCCGCCGGGCACCGATCGCCCGGCACGACGAGCTCCAGTCCATCTCCACCTTCTTCCACCCCCTCGATGGGGTCGACCGCTGGAACCGCCTGTACGGGCCGCGAGGGATGGTGCAATGGCAGATGGTGGTGCCGGATAGTGGGACGCAGGTGGTGGGGATGGCCATGGAGAGGTTGGTCGCCGCCGGTGCTCCCTCGTTCCTGTCGGTTGTCAAACGCTTCGGCGCCGGCGATATCGGCCCCCTGTCATTCCCGACTTCGGGGTGGACCCTGGCTGTCGACCTCCCGGCCCGGACCCACGGCCTGCCGGACGTACTCGATCATCTCGACGAGGTGGTGGCCGAGGTCGGAGGCCGCATCTATCTGGCCAAGGACTCACGCCTGCACCCCCAGCTGCTGCCTGTCATGTACCCCCGACTGGGGGAGTTGGTCGCAGTCCGCGACCGGGTCGACCCCGAGGGGCGAATCCGCACCGATTTGGGCCGTCGCCTCGGCCTCTGCTGACCCAGACCCACAACCCCCGAACTCGAGGCCGATCGCGTCACCGGTGACGCGATCCGCCTCAAGTTCGGGGGAGTCAGGGAGGTCAGCCCGCCGGGAGGAGGGCAAGGGCCTCTTCGGGGACCTCGAAGGGTCCGAAGGGGGTCAGCTCGGTGGCACCGGTGTAGGTCCCCGCGGGGAATGTTCCGTCGACATGGGCGACCAGCAGATCGGTGAGCGCCCCATCGAGCTGGTTGACGACGCTGGAGAGAAGGCAGTTCTCGGCCGCCGGCCCGAAGGTGGCCCGGTCGATCATGGCTCCGATGCAGTAGGTGCCCTCGGACTCGGCGGCCTCGATGAGGGCACCGGCACCGGTGGCCGTACCGCCCTCGGCGATCACGTCGGCCCCATTGGCCAGGGCGGTGGCCGTCGCCTGGGCCGCCCAGTCGGGATCGTCGGCGGCTTGGTCGAGGTCGCCCGGGTGGTAGCTGATGATCATCTCGATCTCGGGGTTGATCATCTCTGCGCCGGCCCGGAATCCGTCGGCGAACAGGATCGATCCGGGTAGGAGATCGGAGCCCAGGATGACCGCCACTACACCCGTCTCGGAGACCGTGGCCGCTAGTTGGCCAGCCAACAACCCGGCCGACTCGGGGAGGAAGACCACGGTGGCCAGATTGGTCGGGCCCGGACCGGGGGGCTGACCCACGGCCACGAAGTCGATGTCGTGGTAGGTCGCGGCTGCGGGTCGGGTGACGCTGGCCAGGTCGAACCCCACGGTAACGATCAGATGGAAGCCATCGTCGGCCAGGCGCTGGAGGTGGAGGCCGTGGTCGACCGCGAGGGTCGATTCGATGAGGGTGGTTTCGGCGCCGCTCCCATCGGCGAACGCCTCCACCGCCCCCCACACCTGGACGGTCTCGGGGTCGGTGGTGGGCTGCGACGTGACCACGCCGATGCAGAGGTCGGCCTGGGCCGGACAGAGGTCGGCGGGGGCCATGGTCGTGGACGGTGCCGTCGCGTCCTGGCCTTCGGCGGAGGCTGGCTCATCGGGGGCCGCGGTGCCACCGTCGTCGCGGGTCCAGAGATAGGCGGCTCCACCGGCCGCTACGGCCATCAGTATGACCAGTACCGTCAGCCTCCCCCGGTGCCTGCCCCTGGCCATCAACTCAGCCCCGGGCGAGCCGCACGGCCCGGTCCTGAACCTGCCGCTGGGCCTCGCTGAGGTCGACGGTGGTGACCTCGTGGTCCGCCACCACCTGCTGGCCCGCCACCCACACATCGCTGACGTGGCGACCTCCCGCGGACCACAGCAGGTGGGCGAGGAGGTCAGCCGGCTCGGTGACGGGGGTGAATACCGGGTCGTCGAGGTCGATCCGGATGAGGTCGGCCATGAAGCCGGCGGCGACCACGCCCACATCCCCTAGACCCACGGCCTCGGCCCCTGCCCGTGTGGCCATCGTGAACACCTCGGCCGGGGGCAACAAGGTGGGGTTGCCGGTGGTGACCCGGGCCAACATCGGGGTCAGCTTCACCTCTTCCCAGAGGTCGAGGTCGTCGTTCGAGGCCGGCCCGTCCGTGCCCAGGCCGACGGTGATGCCCCGCTCGATCATGGCCTTGATCGGGGCCACGCCAGAGGCCAGCTTCATATTGCTCTGGGGGCAGTGGGCGACGGCCACGCCATGTTGGCGGTAGAGGTCAAGGTCGGTGCCATCGAGCCAGATCGAGTGAGCGGCCAGGGTCCGGGCCCCGAACACACCGGCGTCGGCCAGCACGGGCACGACCCGGGCACCGTGCTCGGCCTCGAAGTCGCTGGTCTCGGCGGTGGTCTCGGCCAGGTGGATGTGGAACAGGGCCCCGAGCTCCTCGGCCAGGCCCGCCATCTCGCAGACAATGGGCAGAGGCAGCTCGTAGGCCGAGTGGGCGCCCACCCCGACGGTGACCCGGGTCCGCTCGTCGTGGACACGGGCGTGGAGGTCGGCGATGGTGGCCAGCCGGCCATCGACGTCGGGATCGAGGGCAGGGAGGACGGCCGGCGTCATCACCAGGCGGGCTCCGCTGGCCTGGACCGCCTCGACGACGGGCTCCTCGTGGAGATACATCTCACAGCTCGTTGTGATCCCGCTGCGCAGCATCTCGGCCGATCCGAGGGTCATGCCCCACCAGACGTCCTCATCGCTCATACGGCCCTCGCGGGGCCACATGGCGTCGCGGAGCCAGCGTTCGAGGGGCAGACCGTCGCCCGCCCCCCGCACCAGGGTCATGGGGGTGTGGCAATGGGTGTTGACCAGGCCCGGCATCAAGAGTCCACCAACCTGTTGGACCCGCTCGGCCCGGCCGGGAGGCGCCTCCGCCGCGGGGCCGACCCAGATGATGCGCTGACCGTCGATGTCCACCGCTCCCGGCTGGTGAACGGTGAACCGGTCGTCGCAGGTGACGAGGACGTCGGCGATCAGACGGGTGACCGTCATTTCGATGGGCTGTACGGCTGACCTTCGGCCGCGGGGGCGACGGCTCGACCCAGGGCTCCCGCCACCACCACGAGGGTCACGAGGAACGGTGTCATCTGGAAGAACTCGCTGGGGATCTCGAAGCCGCCGATCTCGACGTTGAGGAACTGGAGCCGGGTGCCCAGGGCGCGGGCGAATCCGAACAGGAGGGCCCCACCGAACGCGCCACCGGGTGTCCATTTGCCGAAGATCATGGCGGCGAGGGCGATGAAGCCGGCCGAGTTGGTCATATTGTCCTCGAAGCCCGACTGGGATTCCATCGAGAACCAGGCGCCGGCCAACCCGGCGATGAAGCCACCCAGGATGACAGCCTGGTACCGGATTCGAATGACATCGATGCCCAGGGTCTCAGCGGCGTGAGGGTTCTCGCCACAGGAACGGACCCGTAGGCCCCAAGCTGTCCTGTACATGGCCAGCCAGGTCAGGAAGACCACGAAGTACATCAGGTAGTGGAGGGGCTTGCCCTCGAACAGGGTCTCGCCCACGATCGGGATCTCGCGAAGCAGGGGGATCCCGAACTCGGTCGTCGAAATGCCCTTGCTGTTGCCACTGGGAACGATGACCTCGGACCGCAGGAAGCCGGTGAACCCGAGCGCAAAAAGGTTGACCACCACACCCGAGACGATCTGGTTGATACCGAATCGGATCGACAACACCGCGTGCAGACCGGCCAGCAGCCCACCGGTGAGGATGGCGACCAGGATCGAGAACCACAGCCAGCCTGTGCTGGAGGCTGCACCCAGAACCGCAAATGTGGTGAACCCGACGCCGGCCGACGCCAGCATCATGCCCTCGATGCCGATATTGATGATGCCCGACCGTTCGCACCACAGGCCCGTCATCGAGCCGAGGGCGATCGGGGTGGCCAGCACCAGTGATTCGTCGAGCAGGTTCGTGACATTGGTGACCGGAGCCTCGGACAGCCCGAGGGCAAGGGCCAGGATCAGCGGAATGGCCAGGGCGGCGGCGAACACCTGGGCCCGACCCGCCCACTTGTCGTACTGCTCGGGCAGGAAGGCCAGGCCGCCGGCGATCAGGTAGACCACGGCGACCACGGCGATGAGGGTGGTCGGACTGAAGCTGAACTGGAGTGGGTCGGGGGGCGGTTCGAAAGCAAAGGACCGGGTGTCGCTGGTGATGTTGGGCACCACGCCGGCCAGGAGAAGGAGTCCGGCCAGACCGAACCCGATGGCGGTGCCTTGGCGGCGCCCGAATCGGCGGCCCTCGTCGGCACCGGCGCTCTCGATGGCGGGCGCGGTCATGTTGTCCCCCCAGTGGTCGCGGCCTCGATAGGTGAACCGCTTTGCCCCTTGACCCGGAACAGGTACCGCACGATGGCATCGGCGGCTACGAACAACAGCACCATGGACTGGATGATGCGGACCACATCGATCGAGACGTCAGCCTCCTGCTGCATGAGGGGCGCCCCGGCCAACAGGGAGCCCCAGAGGAGGGCGGCGGGGATGATGGCGATCGGTTTGGACCGGGCCAGCAGGGCGATGGCGATTCCGTCGAAACCCATGAACGCGAACGTGCCCGGCTGGAAGAACTGGTTGGTGCCCGAGACTTCACTGGCGGCTGCGATTCCGGCCCAGGCCCCTGATAGAGCCATGGCCAGGATGATGATCCGGTTGACGTTGATACCGGCGTAGTTGGCGGCATGGGGGTTGGTTCCCACGGTGTTGATCTCGAAGCCGAATGTGGTGCGGTTCAGCAGGAAGGCCACCGAGACGGCCAAGGCCACCATCAGGAACAGGCCCCAATGCAGGTTGGGTTCGCTGTCGACCAGCTGGGGCAGGACCCCGGTGTCGGTGATGGGCTGGGTACGGGGGACGGTTGAGTCGAGGTCTCGCAGGATCACGGGATCGCGGGAGCTCACCAGCCACCTCACCATGAACAGGCCGATGCTGTTCAGCATGATCGTGCTGATGACCTCGTGGGCGCCGGTCTTGGCCCGTAGGGCACCCGGGATGCCACCCCACACGAATCCACCAAATGCTCCGGCCAACAGGATCACGGGGATGGCGACGATGCCGGGCACATCGGTCAGGAAGGCCCAGGTGCCAACCCAGGCGGCCGTGAGACCGCCCACCAGGAGCTGGCCCTCGGCGCCGATGTTGAACAAACCGGCTCGAAAGGCGAAGGCCAGGGCCAGGGCCGAACCGATGAAGGGAACCGAGCGGGCGATCGAGGCGGCAATCCGATCGCCGCTTCCGAACATGCCCCGGAGCAGGGCCCAATAGGCCTCGAACGGGTTCACTCCGATCAGGGTGATGAGTACGCCTCCCACGATGAACGACAAGAGGATGGCGTAGAGGGGAACATAGAGGGGCTGGAGCCCCCCGACCTCGCGGAGCCAGGAGCGGGTGCCGGCCATGGCCGAGTCGAGCCAGTTGTTGGCAGACTTCGGGCCGGTCACGACGCCACCTCCTCGGTCTCGGGTGTTGCTCCGGTGGCCATCAGGTACCCCAACTCCTCGCGGGTGGCGCCGGCTCCGTCGAAGGTGCCTACGAGGCGCCCTCGATACAGCACACCGATGCGGTCGGACAAAGACAGGATCTCGTCGAGCTCGGCGGACACGAGTAGCACACCCACCCCCCGGTCGCGGAGGGCGATGATCTGGTTGTGAATGAACTCGATCGATCCCACGTCGAGCCCGCGGGTGGGCTGGGCGACGATGAGAGCCTTCACATCGCCGGTCAGCTCGCGGGCCACGATGACCTTCTGCTGATTCCCGCCGGACAGGTTCTCGACGGCGACGTCGATCCCCGGGGTGCGTACGTCGAACTGCTCGACCAGCGTCTCCGCTTCTTCGTCTATCGCCGATGGTTGGCGTACGAATCGGCGAGAGAAGGGGGAGTGGTGGTACCGGTTGAGGACCAGGTTGTCCGCGATGGAGTACGACCCGACGACGCCGTGCTTGTTCCGGTCTTCGGGTATGTGGCCGGTACCCAGCTCAGTGATCTGGCGAGGGCTCATGTTGGTGGCGTCCTGGCCCAGGATCTCGACGGTGCCGCCGGTCTTGGCCCGCATCCCGGTGATTGCTTCGACCAGTTCGCGCTGGCCGTTTCCCTCGACCCCCGCCACGCCGAAGATCTCACCGGCCAGCACCTCGAGCGTCAGCCCATTCACCATGCTGACGCCCCGTTCATCCTCCACCCCGAGGCGGTTGATGGTGATGACGGGTGCCCCGGGCGAAGCGTCACCTTTCTCGACCTGGAACACGACGTCCCGGCCGACCATCAGGTTGGCCAGTGATTGCTGGGTGGCCGTCTTGGGGTCGGCCGACCCGGTGACCCGCCCGTTGCGGAGCACGGTGATGCGGTCGGCGACGGCCAGCACCTCGCGGAGCTTGTGGGTGATGAAGATGATCGACTTGCCCTGGTCGACCAGGCTGCGCACGACGGTGAAGAAGTCGTCGACCTCGCCCGGGGTGAGAACGGCGGTCGGTTCGTCGAGGATGAGTATGTCGGCCTCGCGGAACAAGGCTTTCACCAGCTCCACCCTCTGCTGCTCGCCCACCGACAGATCACCGACCTTGGCGTCGGGATTGATGGCCAGGCCATAACGCTGCTCGATCTCGCGGATCCGACGGCGGGCCTCGTCGAGGTCGAGGAACACCCCTTTGGTGATCTCTTGGCCGAGGATCACGTTCTCGGCCACGGTGAGCACGGGGATGAGCTGGAAGTGCTGGTGCACCATCCCGATGCCGTGCTCGATGGCGTCGCCCACCCCCGAGAACTGGACTTGCTCGCCCCGGACCCGGATGGTGCCGACGTCGGGCTGGTACAGGCCGAACACCACATTCATGAGGGTGCTCTTGCCGGCACCGTTCTCCCCCAAGAGACAGTGGATCTCGCCCTGGTGAAGGGTGAGGTCGACGTCTTCGTTGGCGATGACCCCAGGGAAGGTCTTGGTGACCCCGCGGACCTCGAGGACCGGCTTCTTCCCGCTTGGCTGCGGGTCAGTTTCAGAGGGCAACGACACGGGTGATAGCTCCCGGGTGAGTCGGCGGCGAGCACCGCACCCTACGCCGATCTGTCAGGCGGCGAAAACGGGGCGGACCCGGCGCCCTGGGGCACCGGGTCCGCGGTCCTTGTCGATGGCTGAATCCCAGGCCGGGGCAGGAGCCACCAATCGGGTCGTTGCCCTCTGGTGGTCACCCGCGCCGCGGCGGGATCAGATCAGTCGCAGGCGCTGCCTTCGCCGAGGAGCAGGCCGTCGATGCCACAGATGCCGGTGTCGATGCTGCCGTCGGCGAGGCCGGCGCGGACCTCTTCGACCTTGGCGGCAACGTCGGCCGGGATGGCCGCATCATGGAACGGGGCGTAGGTGATGCCGAGGTTCTCAGCGGTGAGAACGAAGACCCCGCCGGCGAACGAATCTTCGATGGCGGTCGCGATATTGCGGAACACGGCGAGATCGACGCGCTTCACGGCTGAGCTGGCGAGCTTGTCGGACCCGGGAGCGGAGCCGCCCTCGAAGGTCGTGTAGTACTCGTCCTGGTCGACACCGATGCCCCAGGCACCGGCCTCGGCCGCAGCCTTGACACCACCGGAACCGGTGGGACCGCCGGCCCCGAAGATCACGTCGGCGCCCTCACCGATGAACTGGTTGGCGTCGGATGCGCCCTTGGCGGGGTCGCCGAAGCTCTCGTTGTAGATCGAGAGGGGTCGGACGTCGGGGTCGACATAGAGGGCGCCGGCCTTGAAGCCGTTGACGAACTTGACCACGGGTGGCACGTCCTCACGGCCACCGATCACACCAACAACACCGCTCTCGCTCAGCGAGGCGGCCAGGGCACCGGCGATGAAGCCGCCCTCGTGCTCGTTGAAGAGTACGCCGACCATGTTGGTGGGGTACTCGAGGAGGAATTGGTCGATACCGATGAAGTTCACGTCGGGGTTCTCTACAGCCGCGGCCTCGGTGTCGGTGGTGAGCAGGAAGCCCACGGTGACGATCACGTTCGGGTCGGCCTCGAGAGAGGTGGCGATGTTACTGCCGTAGTCGGCCTCGGAGACGGTCTCGATGAAGCTGGAGTTCTCGATGCCGAAGCACTCGATCGCACCCTGTAGGCCTTCGTAGGCGAACTGGTTGAACGTGCCGTCATCGACCTTGCCGATGTCGGTGACGAGGTTGACGGTGTAGCCCTCGGGAGCGGTGAGCCCGCCCCAAGCCTCACACTCCTCGTCGAGGGAGATGAGGGCTTCCGCTGGGGCTTCAGTTGAACCACCCTCGTCGCCCTCGTCGCCCTCGTCGCCCTCCGTGGCGTCGGTGTCATCATCGGAGCCGTCAGCTTCGGTGTCATCATCGGAGCCGTCAGCTTCGGTGTCATCATCGGAGCCGTCAGCTTCGGTGTCATCATCGGAGCCGTCAGCTTCGGTGTCATCACCCGAGCCGGTGCTTGTGTCGTCGCTGTCACTGCCGCAGGCCGCGGCCACGAGGGCCAGGGCAGCGAGAATCAACAGGAGTCGCTTCCACTGCAACTTCATTGAATAGGTACCTTCCATTCAGGGGGTGGTTGGCCCGGAGGGGGCCTTGCGATGGTCTCTCAGCCGGTTGATCCGGGCCGCGGTGGGCCTCTGTGGCCCCGTACTCCGCGGTCGCGGACCCTAGCCCGTCGGGCGCCGTGCTGGTAGTCGAGGGCCACTCCTGTGACGACCCGTTCTGTCGGTGCCAGACTTCCCAGTCATGCTCGCCTTCATCACCGGCTCCGGGTTCTACGAACTTCCCGATCTCACCGACCAGGAATCGCGTACCGTCACCACCGCCTGGGGTGATGTGACGGTAGCTCTCGGTCGGTACGGCGGCCGCAAGGTCGCTTTCATCCCTCGCCACGGATCCGACCACTCGATACCTCCCCATCGGATCGAATACCGGGCCAACATCCGGGCGCTCGCCGACATCGGGGCGACGGGAATCCTGGCCGTCAACGTCGTCGGCGGAATCGACGAGGCGCTCCCCCCTGGGGCGCTGGCGTGTGTCGACCAGTTCATCGAGTTCACCAAGGGCCGGGCCGAGACCTTCTTCGATGAGGCCGTCGATGGGTCGGTGCGCCACACCGACATGACCGAGCCATACGATGCCGGCCTGCGAGCAGCACTAGTCGAGGCCGCCACCGAGCTCGGCATCGAGCTGGCTTCGACGGCCACCTATGTGTGCACCAACGGCCCCCGGTTCGAGACCTCGGCCGAGATCGACTTCTATCGCCGCATCGGGGGGCACGTAGTGGGCATGACCGGCTACCCGGAGGTGGCCCTCGCTCGTGAGGCCGGGATTCCCTACGCCGCATTGGCTGTGGTCTCCAACCCTGCAGCCGGCATGACCGGTGACCCCCTCACCCTCGAAGGGATCTGGGCCGTCCTCGACGGTGTCCGCCCCGACCTCCTTCGCCTGCTGGCCCATACGGCTGGTTTGATCCCGCCGGCGCGCGGCTGAACTCCAGAGGGCAACGGCTCGGGTGGTGCGAAGTCCGTTCCGGGCTGGGGGGTCCTACACTTCGGCGCCGTGGTCGCCACTGTTCCCCCCGGCTCGCCGATGCCCAGATCCAGCCGTCCCCCGCGGCGGACCTGGCCCCAGAGGATCTTCCTCGGTCTCGCGGTCTTCACCGTCCTGGCCTGCTTGGGTGCAGCCATCGGCGTCTCATACCTGCTGTGGCGGGTCGACAACCTCGACAGCATCGATCTGACCCTGGGTGACATCGAAGACGGGGAGGCTCGCAACTTCCTCTTCGTCGGCTCCGACAGTCGCGACGGGATCTCGGCCACCGACCCCGACGCCGGGCTGTACCTCGCCGAACCCACCGGTGGTCGCCGCAGCGACACGATCATCCTGGTGCGAGTCGACCCGGCGAAGGTGGGTGTCGACATGGTCTCGATTCCCCGCGACCTCTGGGTCCCCATCGCCGGCACCGGACAGGAGTCACGGGTCAACAGTGCCTACAGCGACGGGCCCCAGGCCCTCATCGACACTGTGCAGGACTACCTGGGCGTCGAGATCAACCACTACATCGAGGCCGACTTCCGCGGGTTCCAGGGTCTCGTCGAGGCGCTAGGTGGGGTGCCGATCTGGTTCCCCGAACCAGTTCGCGACCGTACCCTGCAGTTCCACGTCGACGGGCCTGGCTGTGTGAATCTCGACGCCACCCAGGCCCTGGCCTTCGCCCGCAGCCGCCACCTCGAGTACCAACGGGGCGGGAGCTGGCAGTCCGACCCCACCGGGGATCTCGGACGTATGGGTCGTCAGCAGCTCTTCCTCCAGCGGGCATTCGTGCGCAGCCAGGGTCTGGGGCTAACCGACCTGGGAACCGTGAATCGCCTCCTCGACGTGGCGTCTGACAACATCACCATCGACTCGACGCTCGGCCTCAATGAGTTGGCCGCCCTCGCCCAGCGATTCGCGGACTTCAGCCCCGAGGCCATGCGCACCCACGCCCTGCCCGTGTCGGGCTTCCGGACCTCGGCGGGGGCCTCCGTGCTGGCCCTCGACCAGAACGGGGCCGAGGACATCCTGCGGGTCTTCCGCGGCGATGAGCCACGGCCTCTGACGCCCGACCAGATCATCGTGGCGGTGGCCAACAGCAGTGGGGTGGGGGGTCAGGCCGGAGAGGTCAGCGCCGCCCTCTCCGAGCTCGGATTCCAGGCGGGCGGTCTCAGCAACGGCGGGGGACGGATTCGCACCGCCGTTTGGCATGCCCCCGGAGATGAAGACGCGGCCCAGATGGTGGCCGACGCGCTGGGTTCCTCACCCGAGCTGGTCGCGGCCGATCACCTTGGGCCCCGAGCCCTTGTCGTGGAGACCGGCACCGACTTCGTGGCCGTGGGTCAGCCAGCCGCACCCGTGAGTATTCCCCCCACGACGGCGGCTCCTGCCACCACCAGCAAGCCCGCCACTGGGCCTGTGGCCCCCGCGGCGGCCGTGGGCTACCAGCTCGCTCCATCACCGGTCGACACCCCCTGCGCCTAGCCGCAATCCGCTTCGTTCACCAGCTGAGCTGTTGTCGCCGTTCGATGCGCTCACAACTGGCGGGTGGGCGTAGGAAGCCAACGGGAACCCTTCGGGTTCCTGGGTTTGAAGCTGCACTTCAACTCCCGCCCGAGTCGTTGACCTCTGGGGCTCAGCGGCGCGCCGGCGCGATCAAACCAGCAGGGTGATGACCTGGCGGGCCGCGTCGGCGACCTCACCTCCGGCGGTCAGCCGCAGCTCGGGGTTCTCGGGGGCCTCGTAGGGTGAGTCGATGCCGGTGAACTGTTTGATTTCACCGGCCCGCGCCTTGGCGTAGAGGCCCTTGGGGTCGCGGTCTTCGCAGATCTCGATGGGGACGTCGAGGTGGACCTCGGCGAAGGGGAGGCTGGCTACCTCATGGGCGGCCCGGGCTTGGGCGCGCGATGCCCGAAAGGGACTGATTGCCGGTACGAGGACCACGACGCCAGCGTCGGCCATCAATCTCGCCACCTCGCCCAGACGTCGGACGTTCTCGTCGCGGTCGGTGTCACTGAAGCCCAAGTCGCCGTTCAATCCGTGGCGGACGTTGTCGCCGTCGAGCAGGTAGGCAGGTCGGCCGGCAGCCAAGAGCTGGCGTTCGACCTCGAGCGCCACGGTCGACTTGCCCGAGCCCGAGAGCCCGGTGAACCACACGGTGGCTCCGCGGTGGCCCAGATGGGCCGCCCGCTGGTCGGCGGTGAGTGTCCCGACCTGCCACTGGACATTCGAGGACGCCTCGGCGTCGGTCACGCCTGGGACTCGCCCAGGATCATTCCGGCCCCGACCGTCGCGTTGGTGGCTTCGTCGATCAGGATGAAGGAACCGGTTGACCGGTTGCGCCGGTACTCGTCGAAGAACAGAGGGTTGGTTGTGCGCAGAGTCACGCGACCGATCTCGTTCAGGGTAAGAGCCTCGGCCGACTCATCCCGATGGAGGGTGTTGACGTCGAGCTTGTAGTGCAGGTCCTTGACCATGGCCCGAGCCGAACGGGTGGTGTGCTTGATGCCGAGCTTCGTTCGGGGTGACAGGGTTGCCGTGTCGCTCATCCAGCAGACCATGGCGTCGAGGTCCTGGGCCACGTCGGGCTGGTTCCTGGGCCGACACAGCATGTCGCCCCGCGAGATGTCGATGTTGTCCTCGAGTGTGACGGTGACGGCCATCGGAGCGAAAGCCTCGTCGACCGGGCCGTCGTAGGTCTCTATGGACTTGACCCGCGACTCGAAGCCGGAGGGCAGGGCCACGACATCGTCACCGGGCTTGAGCACGCCGCCGGCCATCGTGCCCGCGTAGCCGCGGTAATCGTGGTGCTCGTCTGTCTGGGGTCGGATCACGTACTGGACGGGGAATCGGACGTCGATGAGGTTGCGGTCGCTCGCGATGTGCACCTCTTCGAGGTGGTGGAGCAGCGACGGCCCCTCGTACCAGGTCATGTTGGCCGACTTGTCGACCACATTGTCTCCGTGCAGGGCCGAGATGGGCACGAAGGTGAGGTCGGTCACGTCGAGCTTCATCGCGAACTCGCGGAACTCGGCCTTGACCTCTTCGAACCGATCGCGGTCGTAGTCGACGAGATCCATCTTGTTGATGCAGACCACCAGATGGGGGATGCGCAGCAGGGTGGCGAGGAAGGAGTGGCGCCGTGACTGCTCGATGACACCATTGCGGGCGTCCACCAGGATCAGGGCCAGATCGGCCGTTGAGGCGCCGGTGACCATGTTTCGGGTGTACTGAATGTGGCCCGGGGTGTCGGCGATGATGAACTTGCGCTTCGGGGTGGCGAAGTAGCGGTAGGCGACATCGATGGTGATGCCCTGCTCGCGTTCGGCCCGGAGCCCGTCGGTGAGCAGGGCGAGGTCGGCCTGTTCGGCGCCCCTCTGCTCGCTGACCCGTTCGATCGACTCCATCTGGTCCTCGAAGATCGCCTTCGAGTCGTAGAGGAGGCGGCCGATCAGGGTTGACTTGCCGTCGTCGACCGAGCCGGCTGTGGCGAATCGGAGAAGTTCCATCTAGAAGTAGCCCTCCCGCTTGCGGTCTTCCATTGCTGCTTCGGACACCCGATCGTCGGCTCGGGTTGCCCCTCGCTCGGTCATGCGGGTGGCCGCGATCTCCTGGACGATGTCGGGCAGCGTGGCCGCCGGCGACTCGACGGCACCGGTGATGGTGGCGTCGCCCAGGGTTCGGTAACGGACGAGGCGTTCCTCGACCTCCTCATCGTCGGCCAACTCGACCCACGGGTTGACTGCCAACCACATGCCGTCGCGGCGGAACACCTGACGCTTGTGGGCGAAGTAGATCGATGGAATCTCGATGGCCTCGTCGGCCAGGTACTGCCAGATGTCGAGCTCGGTCCAGTTCGAGAGGGGAAACACGCGAATGTGCTCACCCTTGCGGTGCTTGCCGTTGTAGAGGCTCCACAGCTCGGGCCGCTGGTTCTTGGGGTCCCACTGACCGAAGTCGTCGCGGAAGGAATACACCCGCTCCTTGGCCCGGGCCCGCTCTTCGTCGCGACGGGCGCCGCCGAAGACGGCGTCGAACTCATGCTTCTCGATGGCGTCGAGCAAGGTTGTGGTCTGGAGGCGATTGCGGTTCGCCCGCGGGCCACTCTCTTCGGTCACCCGGCCCTGGTCGATGCTGTCCTGTACCGACGCCACCACCAGACGAACTCCGAGCTCGCCAACCCGGCGGTCGCGGAACTCGATGACCTCAGGGAAGTTGTGGCCGGTGTCGATGTGCATCACCGGGAACGGGATGCGGCCAGGGGCGAAGGCCTTCTGGGCGAGGCGCAGCATGACGATGCTGTCCTTGCCGCCGGAGAAGAGCAGGACGGGACGCTCGAACTCGGCGGCCACTTCACGGATGATGTGAATGCCCTCCGCTTCGATTGTCTTGAGATGGGAGAGTTCGTAGGCCATCGAGGCTCCGGGGACGTTGACGGGTCGGGGCGTGAAGAGGGGTCGTCATCTCACATTAGCGGCGTCGGGTGAGTGTGGCGATGGGGCGTTCGGCCCGCTCTCGGCCCGCGGACAGGCCAATCTGCCCATAGCCCCTTCGCTGATGCATCGCTACTGTCAAGACCTGAGGATCTGAGCACGATTCAACGACTGGCCCCACCCATGTGGGCCCTGAGCGGACTCCTGTGGGCTATATACTGCTCCCCGGGGTCCCGCTGCACCTGATGAGTTGGTGGGTCTGACAAGAATGGCGGACAGGAATGGATGGCGGACAGGAATGTTTGGCGGGCTAAGAGACCTGTGGCGGAAGGGTGGGCGGCGGGCCGACACCAGTCTTCCCAATGCCAACTACGGTCCCGCGCGCGTTCTGCTGGTCTGCTCGTCGGGCGGCCACCTCGCACAACTCATGCGCCTCGAGGGCTGGTGGAGGGGCCATGACCGCATGTGGGTCACATTCAACTTGCCAGACGCCCGCTCCCAGCTCGCTGATGAGCCGGTGGTCTGGGCCTATCACCCGGTGACCCGGAATTTCTCCAACGCGGTCCGCAATCTCGGCCTCGCGGTCAAGGTGATCCGATCATTCAAGCCCGACATCATCGTGTCCAACGGTGCTGGCGTCGCTTTCCCCTTCTTCGTCTTCGCCAAACTGGCCCGGGTCAAGACGGTGTACATCGAGGTCTACGACCGCATCGACTCGCGGACGCTCAACGGTCGTCTCTGTCAGCCGTTCACCGACCTGTTTCTCGTCCAGTGGCCCGAGCAGAAGGAGCTGTACCGCCGAGCTGAGCTCGTCGGTCCGCTCTACTAGCCCCCCAGGAGTCCACAATGACCGCCAAGGTGTTCGTGTCGGTAGGAACCGACCACCACCCGTTTGACCGCCTGGTCGGATGGGCTGATCGCTGGCAGCAGAACACCCACCGCGATGCCGAGACGTACGTGCAGCGGGGCACCTCACTGGTCCCGCCCACCGTGGCCAGCTGCGAATACCTGGACAAGAACGACTTGGACATGAGGATGGCACAAGCCTCGGTTGTCGTGTGCCACGGCGGCCCCAGCACCATCATGGGCGCCCGCGGGGCGGGTGCCCGCCCCATCGTGGTGCCCCGTGACCACACCCGCGGTGAACACGTCGACGGCCACCAACTGGCCTTCTGTGACCATCTCGAACGCCACGGGCTGGTGTGGCGGGCCCGCTCCGAGGCCCAGCTCTTCGCCCTGATCGACGACGCTCTGACCGACCCGTCTCTGGTGCGAGTGGATGGTGAGGTGCAGGTCGGTCTGCTTGCCTCCACGCTCGAACAGTTCGAGTTGAAGGTCAACGGCCTTCTGGGCCGGGGGCCTGGTGGGCAGCGTCTCAATACTTCATCGAGGGTCTGACATGGACAGTCTTCCCCTGGTGTCGGTGATCGTCCCCACCCGCGACCGCCCCGAGATGTTGGGGCGCGCACTGCGCCGCATCGAGACCCAGACCTACGCAGGCCCCATCGAGACGATCGTCGTCTTCGACCGATCCGAGCCCGATCTCAGTCTCGAGCGGCCAGATCCCCGGCGGCGGGTCCGTGTCATCACCAACACTCGCACCCCCGGACTAGCAGGCGGCCGCAACAGTGGTGCCCAGGCGGCCGAGGGCGAGTATCTGGCCTTCTGCGACGACGATGACGAATGGCTGCCCGGCAAGTTGGCGGCCCAGATCGATCTGCTGCGGGCCTCCTCGGACGCCGCCGTTGCCACCTGCGGTATCTACATCCAGTACCAGGGCAAGGTCACCACCCGTGTCCCCGATGAGGACCTGCTCGACTTCGAGGGCTTCCTCCGCGACCGCATGACCGAGGTGCACCCCTCGACCTTCGTCGTCGAGGCCGTGGCGTTCCGCGACAAGATCGGCCCCGTCGATGAGGAGCTGCCCGGTTCCTACGCCGAGGACTATGAGTGGCTACTGCGGGCCAGCCGGGCCACCACGATCGTCTCGGTGCCCGAGCCCTTGGCTCGGATCTGGTGGCACCCCAAGTCCTTCTTCGCCGACCGGTGGCGTATGATCGACGATGCCCTCGAGCACCTGCTCGAGACGTACCCGGAGTTCCGGGACTGTCCCGAGGGGTGGGCGCGCATACGCGGTCAGCAGGCCTTCGCTCGGGCCGCCTTGGGTGACCGCGAACAGGCCATTGCCGCCATCCGCGAGACTCTGAATGCCGACCGTACCGAGAAGCGGGCCCTCCTGGCCGGCCTCGTCGTGGCCGGCGTGTCCGCCGATCGTCTGCTCGCTCTGGCTCACCGTTTCGGGCGGGGGATATAAGCTGGTTCCACCGCCAGGGCCATTCTGAGTTGCAAGGCCCAAAACACAAATAGGCCAAAAGTCCTCACGACCTGTGGCCGTCAGCCGACTGAGACCGTGTACGTCGGGACGACCTCCTCCGGGGGACGTCAACACCGCCACCCAAATGGGGGTGGCTGGCAACACGGCCCTCCGTTGGGTGGGCAGGCAAGGAGCAACGGATGACACCCGCCGAGATCCGAGAGATGCAATTCTCGGTCGTTCGCAAGGGATACGAACGCGACGAAGTGTCGCAGTACCTGTCCCAGATCGCCATCGAGTGGGAGCGCGATATCGCTGCCCTCGAGGAAGCCAAGGTCAAGGCTCAGCCCGCGACCCAAAAGGCTCCGCTAGCGATCGGTTCGGGCGACGAGATCCGAGACCAGGAGTTCGACCGCGTCGCCACCGAGATGTCGGCGCTGATGAAGAACGCCCACGAGAGTGCGGTCCAGATGCGGGCCAAGGCCGAAGAAGAGGCCTCACGCACCGTCGAGGATGCCCGGGCCAAGGCCGCCGCCGAGCGCCACGCCCACGAGGAGCGGGTCGTCAGCGAGCGCAAGGTCCACGAGGAGCGGGTCGTCAGTGAGCGCCGGTCCCACGAGAACAGCATTGCCAGCGAGCGCGAGAACCATGAGGATGCGATCGCCAGCGAACGCAAGGAACACGAAGCTCGTGTCCAGGAGATGCTGTCCACCGCAGAGAACCAGTCGGCCCAGATTCGCCACGAGGCCGAGGTGTACTCCGAGACCACTCGCCGCGGCGCCGACGAGTACAACTCGAGCACTAGGGCCAACGCTGACGACTACTCGGTGAAGACCAGGACCAACGCCGACGATGACGCGGCCAAGTCCATCAGGGCGGCCGAGGATCGGGCGACCCGCATCAACGGGGACGCTGATCAGTATTCGGTCGACACCCATGCCGCTGCTGACCAGTATTCGACCGACACTGGTACCGAGGCCAACGTCGACCGTAACCGGGCGTCGATCGAGCTCGAAGCGGCCCGGGCCGAGGCCGACCGTCTCGTCGCCGCCGCCAAAGCCGACGCCGACGACATCAACGAGGCTGCCCGCCAGGCCGCCCAGCGTGAGGTCCAGGCCGCCGTTGACCAGTGCGAGTCCGTCGTTGATCGTCTCCACGACGCCGAGGACGAAACCCGCGACCGGATGGCTCAGGTCCAGGGTCTGCTCACTACGGCCCTCGCCGTGCCGACCCCTGACGGTCTGCCCCAGGATCTGGTGGCTGAGATCGATGCCCTCATGGTTGGTCGCCAGAAGGGCAACATGGAGAATTTCGCGGCTGCTCCCCTCGTTGAGGAAAGGCCAAAGGTCAGGGTCGAGGAGACAGTTGAGGTCACCTCCGACTGGGACTCGAACGGCGTGGAGAGCGCCAACTTCGATGCCAGCGACTTCAATCAGTCCGACCTCGACCCCACCCCTGAGGCCATGGAGCCCGAGCCCGAGCCTGTGCCCGAGCCCGAGCCCGAGCCCGAGCCCGTGCGCACCGCTGCCGACGGGTTCTTCGACCCCACGGTGCCCATCGGCGAGGACTCGACGGGTGACACCTCGCCCTTCGAGTCGGTCAAGGCCACAAGCTTCGACTCAGGCTTCGATGGCGATGACTCTGCCTCACCGTTCGAGTCGGCTGCTGCCACCTCGTTCGATGCCGGCTTCGGCCCCGACTCTGCTTTCTCGCCCTTCGAGTCCGAGGCCGCCCAGGCCTTCGACGCCGAGGATCTGAGGACCCCGGAGACGATGGCCTTCTTCGAGGATGAATCGGACGACCGGTAGAGCAACCCCCGCGCTGGCCTGACCGGCGCACCAACCGACGTAGCAGCCCGCTGGCTTTCGAGCCAGCGGGCTGTGTCGTTTTCGGAACGGTGGTTTGTCATGGGGAACACTGGTCGGATGGAAGACAACAAGCCCCGTCCCCGCCTCACGTTGGGTCACAGCACGCTTGCTGGCAGCGACCTCGACGCGGATGCCGATGGTGACCTGGTGGCCAACGGCATCGACAACTGTGTTCTGGTACCGAATCGGGATCAGACCACGATCGGCACTTACAGCCAGGGCGCGGCATGCAACCAGCGGGCCGGCTTCAATCCGGCCCCAACCATTGTTCCTCCCGATTAATACCCGGTCGGACCAACAGCCGCTGATGACACCACAACCGTCCTGGCAGGCGACACAGTGACCGTCGATGTGATCGGCAACGACACGCCGGGCGACGCCAGCCTCGAAGGCGCCACCCTGAAGATCGTCACCGGCCCGACAGCCGGGATCGCTGGCGTGGTCGATGACGGCAACGGGGCCGAGATCAGCTACACCGCCTCCGCCGCCGGCGACATCGAGGACACGATCTCCTACGTGGTGTGCGCGGCCGATGGACGGTGCGCCACCGCGACCCTGACAGTGACCGTGCTGGATCCAGGATCGTGCACGATCACCGGAACTCCCGGCGATGATGTGCTGTCAGGCACCTCCGGTGACGACGTGATCGACGGACTCGAAGGCAACGACCTGATCCTTGGTGGGCCGCGGCCCCGACACCCTCATCGGTGGCGACGGCCACGACGAACTCTGGGGCCGCCGCGGCGCCGACCAGCTCGATGGCGGCGCCGGTCAAGACACCGGGCACGGCGGAGCCGGCGACGATACGTGCACCAACATCGAAACCGCCACCTCATGCCAAACCTGAGATACCAAGGAACAGCCGTCGC
>JAAEMS010000278.1 GCA_024225275.1 Actinomycetes bacterium | reverse complement strand
GCCGGGATCATTGGCGTCCCCGATGGTGGTTTCGGTTTCACACTCGGTGTTGGTTTCGCCGTCATCACAAGTATCGGTGCCGTCCCCGCCGTCGAGGGTGTCGTTGGTGCCGCGGCCTCCGTCGAGGGTGTCATCACCGTTGCCTCCGTAGAGGGTGTCGGCCCCGCGGCGGCCGTGGAGCTCATCGGCGCCTTTGCCACCCCGGAGAACGTCGGCCCCGCGGCCTCCGAAGAGGAGGTCGGCTTCTTGTTCGGTGAGCCAGATGCGGTCGTCGGTCTTGGTGGGGAAGGGTGCGGGCCCGGTGATGCGCATCCCGGTGATCGGGTGGTGGTAGCGGGCCTGCCATTTCCCTGATGGCAGTTTGCGGACGGTGCCGAATCTGCCGCCGGCATCTGATCGAACCACTCAGCCAAAGACGACCAATCGATCGCGAACCGGCCCCCCTGGCAGACAAGGCCGCCGGACGTTCAGCTAACCACCTCACACGAGAGGCGATCAGCCGTCAGGTTGCCCACAGCTGAGAGGAAGGCAGCGGCTTCCGGGTCCTCCATACTCCAGCCCGGCCGGGAAAGCACAACCTCGAGAGTCCATTCACAGAATGTCGCCCACCCGTGGTGCGCCACACACCGCGGGTCTCCGTCCCTGGCCCCATCGAGGCAGATCCCGGCCCAGTTGATTCGTCCGGCCGGATCAACGATCTCGAAGCGCCAGTCGTCCACGTTGGATTCGACCCAGTCCTGGCTTCGCTTGTAGGTGTTGGCGCTCTCATGCACGCGTTCGGGCGGATGCTGATCCCACTGAGAAAGAGCGGAAGACGCGTCCTCCTCACGCTGAAGCAGCAAGAGGACAGTCGCCTCCGCGAAGCCATCCGCATCAACGAACGCATACTTCCGAACCCCGACCCGACCCGCGCGCGATGCCCACTCAGACGAGGGTGAGTCCTCCACCCCCAGGCCATCAGGACCAGCCTTCTCAACCGGCACAGCTGTTGGGCTCAGGTCCAGAAGACCGACCGGCATCTCTTCCGCCATGGGAAGCGCCCCAGACAGGCCGGGGTCGAACGACGCTTCGGAGCCACAGCCGGCCCCGAAAAAGAGCATCGCGCCCAATGCCAGCACCCGGATCGACCGCAAACCCATCTGGCTAACCCGTCGTGCCCGAGGACACTCGGGCCCAGGCGTCATCGACGTCGGTTCTCCAGACCAGCTTGTTCTTGAACCGCCTGGCAAGTGTGAGTTCAACGAACGGCCTCACTCTCAGAAACTCCGACCGGGCCTCGCGTAGTGCTTCGACAACATGCTGCAGTGTCGCATCGTCTCCATACTTCCTGTACAACTCGAAACCGATGCTGACTGCAAGGTCATCGCCCGGGTCCCACGCTCCTGTCAGGGCCGACAAGGTTCGAATTCCGAAGATCGTTGCTGTCTCGCTGACGTCTCCGCCCCCCAAATACTGTGGAGCGATCAAACCCCAGATCGCGTTTCCGAGCACATCGAAGAAGTACAGAAAGTCGGGATCTCCGAGATCGCTCAGCTCGTAGAACGTCAGAGCGGAAGATGTCTTCGCCCGGTCGAAGTACTGTCGAATCCTTGGTTTGGGATCGAAATCATTATCGGGAGTAGATCGGCCGGCAAAGAGACCCGGCACAGTGAGAGGGTCGACCTGGTAGCAGAAAATGACCTTCCAGCACTTCCGTGAGATGTCCTCCTGGAACTCGGCCAGCATGTCAGACATGTACAGCCACGCGATCGAGGCGGAGGGGTCGCAACCCTTCGAGGACAGGGATTCGACGACCGCCGGGAAGATCGCAGAACTCTGCAGCGATGACACGAGAGTGGTATCGGCGTAGGGTCCAGCACAATCCGTCGCTCGGCCTCCCGTTGGATCCACAAGCTGGATTGGATCGTTGTCGGCGTAGGAGTAGAACTGAGCCTCCACCGTCGAAGCGCGCCGCCCATCGAGCGGATCCCTAGTAGCGAACGCCCCCAGGCCAACGACTAGGTCTCGCGCGCGCAAGTGCAGCTGGCCAGCGATGTGAAGTTCAGCCCTGAATCCGAGGGTCACTCCACCCGATGTCTGGCCAGGATTACCGAACGGCGAATACGTAGAGAGCCCTGCGAGATCGCTACCAGAGGCTGCAACAGTACTGCCACGAGTGTCATATGCGAAGGTCTCGTCTCCGCTGGGGCCGGTGGCGGCAAGGCGGGTGTTGCCGTAGATCAGGTTGGTGTTGTTGGTGTCGGTCCAGGTGATGATCTGAGGTATCGGCCGGTTGTTGTCCCAGCTGAACCCGGTGGTCTCGGTGCTGGAGCCGTCATCGAAGGCGACTTCGACGAGTTGGCCGTCGTGGTCGTAGGTGCGGGTTTGGGTGATGGTGACCGCGTTGGGTGTGGGTCCGGGTTTTTGGCGTTGCCTTGGTTGGTCTCGGTTTCGCAGCCGGTGTTGGTTTCGCCGTCGTCGCAGGTGTCGGTGCCGTGCCCGCCGTCGAGGGTGTCGTTGGTGCCGCGGCCTCCGTCAAGGGTGTCATCACCGCTACCTCCGTAGAGGGTGTCCGCGCCTCGCCGGCCGTGTAGTTCGTCGGCGCCTTTGCCACCCCGGAGAACGTCGGCCCCGCGGCCTCCGAAGAGGAGGTCGTTGCCTTCGTTGCCCCGCACGGTGTCGTCGCCCTTGCGGGCGTGGAGTTCGTCGTCGCCGTCACCGCCGGAGAGGTCGTCGGTGCCGGACCCGGCGAAGATCAGGTCGTGGCCGTTGCCGCCATCGATGGTGTC
>JAAEMS010000277.1 GCA_024225275.1 Actinomycetes bacterium | reverse complement strand
GTCTTGCGACGGCAACAGGCGATGTAATCCAACCACTCCCGTGAGCTCACACCCAGAGCGAGCAGCTCCGACTTGCACCTGGCGATGCGCCGGTAGTAACGCCGCCGGTAGGCGTCCTCCAAGCCACGCCTGCTGTTGCGGATGTGCCAGTACAGGTTGCGCACCTGCGCCTTGAGATGAGCGATGCGCTCTTGCGTCCAGCTCGTGAGATCAGCCTGCATCGCGCATCTCCCGAACCATCGTCTTCACCAGCTCCACCTGGTCAACAGCGCGATCAGCCATCCAGTAGAAACCGAAGGCCAGCTCGGCAGAGAGATCCTGCCGCATGGGACTGTCGCCCTGGGCAGCATTGGCAACGGATTTGATGGCCAGAACGGCCTGAGTCACGCGCTCGAGGGACGCGAGGATAGAATCGGCATCAGCCATGGTCGAGGCTCCTTATCAGCTTCGTTGTGGTTAGGGACTGCAGGCATTGCCGTGCCCGCAGCTCCCGCTAAACCGTTACGCGCCGCGTAACGAAAAATCAAACCTCCTTCGGTGTGGGATAGCCCAGGTATTCCGTGGCCATCTCAAGCACCTGCTCCGCCAGCTCCCAAGCCAACGGCTCCGGACGATGTACCAGGAGACCCAGGAGAGCCCCATGCAGAGCCTCCACCATGTCGTGGCACTCCTGGAAGCGTTCATCGTCCACCACGGTTGCCTCCGGCCATCTGCGCCTTTACAAGCTGCTCCAGGGACAAGCCCACGCACTCCCAACTACCCACGGCAGCCTTGAGCTCCAGCAACGTCGGTGCGTACTGCTTGCACAGGAAGTGCAAGCGCCGCTCCAGGTCGTTCTCCTTCTTCAACCCACCTGCAGGAAACGAACCCGCATCGAGCTGGAAACACCGCGCAGCAAGCTCCCTGGTGAAGCGCGACGCCCCCCATACCTCGGATGGACTCAGCCTGTTGAACTCATGCCGAGCATCCTTCTGCGGCCGAACCTGCGCCTCCAGGCGGACCCAGTTCTTCCGGCCGCAATGCCGGTACTCCGGCTGCTTGCCCTTCTCGTAGAGCCGCACACGCACAGGGCTTGTAGGCGCGCCTAGGTACATCGTGCGGCCATCGTCGGGGTAGTCCCAATCCCCTCGCCGCTCGCCTTTCAGCTTGAACTCAGCCTTCACGTCCAGCAGCACGCTTAGGTGCTGATCCCACGCACCAGGCACGTCCACATCGTGGCAAGAGTCGACCCGGGTGCAAGCATGGTCTGGCACCTCATCGCGCAGCCTGGCGACGGTCCTAGTGGTGTCCTGCCCCTTCACCTCCAGCATCACCAGGTCGCGGTGCGTACCACCGAACGAGACCGCACCGACCTCGTCGCCGGTATGCTCATCCTTCACCGACAGCCGCCGTTCGAACCCGTGGAAGCCCCTCCCCTCCCTGACCTGGCACCCTGAAAACCAGACCATTCCGAGGAACGTTTCGGGCTTCACAGCCCGCGAAGTCGCCGAGTAAGCGTCGAACTCAGGCATTTTCCCCCCCAACCCGCGCCACTGTTGGCTTTGTGGCAGTTTTGCCCTTCTTTTTCGGGGTGGTTACCGGGGTACCCGACCCCCGTGTTACAAGGGGGGTGGCATTCGCCTCCGCCAGCGCCCGACGCATCCCGCCGCGCACGATGCGCGAGGCCGGTGTCGCTGCCGCTCCATCCGTACCTCGCGCCCCGCCCGCGGCGACCTTGCCCTTACGCCGGCCAATCTGCTCCAGCTCCCCCACCAGGTCAGCCGTCTGCTCCTCGAACAGATCGCCAACGATGCCCGCCTGCTCCAGCAGTTTCGCGTGCGCATCCTCCAGGTTCGAAGCCATGCGCTCCTTGGCTTCCTGGGTGGCTGTCTTCGCCGTCTCCAGGATGGCCGCCATACGCTCGAAAACAGGATGAGACTGCTCCAGGATCTCCGCGATGATGGATGACTTGCTCTGACCCGAAACATCGCTCAAACGCTTCAGGATCGCGTCCATGGACGGCGTGAGCGTCACGGAAACGCGGGGATTGGCTGCGGGCATGGCTGTTCCTGGTCAAGTGATGGATGCGACAGGAGCAGCATAAGTGGAAAAGTGCTGCACTTCAAGAGTTATGCAGCATCCTTCGAAATGACCAGGCGCGACCTGGTTGCCAGCTCAGCAATGGCTTGCAGAAAGCGGTTCCGGCACTAGGGCAGGATAGGCTTTTGGCCGCAAAACGTATTACACGCCGCACGACCGCAGCGCTTGCATGGGGACTAAAGCGTCCCCATACCCCGCAATCTCAGACCCACGCCTGCCATCAACGCCCACCGCAGTGAGCACAGCCGAGACACGTCTTGCGACGGCAACAGGCGATGTAATCCAACCACTCCCGTGAGCTCACACCCAGAGCGAGCAGCTCCGACTTGCACCTGGCGATGCGCCGGTAGTAACGCCGCCGGTAGGCGTCCTCCAAGCCACGCCTGCTGTTGCGG
>JAAEMS010000276.1 GCA_024225275.1 Actinomycetes bacterium | reverse complement strand
GTGGGTTGGGCCGGTACCGCGGGGGAGACGGGATCATCCGTGAGCTCACCTTCCTGGAACCGATGACCCTGACCCTGCTCGGCAGCCATCGGGTGACTGAGCCCTACGGGTTGGACGGGGGCGCCAGCGGGGCCCGCGGGCGCGACTACATCCGCCGGGCCAACGGCGACACCGAAGCCCTGGACGGCACCGACGAGGCCCAACTCGAGCCCGGTGACACCTTCGTCATGGAAACCCCGGGCGGGGGAGGCCATGGCCGGACCGTGGTGGAGGAGGAATCGCCATGAATCTTCATCGACGAGCAATGGCCACAGCCTGTGGCGCCATGTTGGCGCTCGTGACCATCTCGTGCAGCCAATCCACCGACGATGCCGGCGACCTCTGCGCTGTCCTGACCCCGTCGGTTGTGGCCGAGATCGAGGTCGCCATTACCGAGGTGATGGCCAATGCCGTTCCCGAGACGACAGAGGACACCGGGAATTCCTGCGTGCAGCGATTCACAGCAGGGGCCGATTGGATCGAGCTGACCTATCAAGACGCCGGAGACGATGACACCGGCTTCAACAGCCTCGGCGAGACACTGAGGACCGACGGCATTGGGACGTCCCGGGTCGACCTGGCCAACCGCACCGTGGAAGTGTTGGCAACGACCAGCGATCCGGCGGCGATCAGTACTTGGGACGCTTCCCTCGTCGCCGTAGTCGCCCTGGATCACTCGAACCAGTAGGAGGGGGCGAAGCCCACACCGGCGCTCTGGTCCTTCCTGTCGCCATCGTGGGTTCGCTCCCGTCCGGCTGCTCGGTGGGCCTCAGGGCTCGCTCGGGGGTGGGCCCAGCAGGTAGGTTCGACCCTGGCTGGGTTCTCCGGGGAACGATCCCCGACCCACCAGCGACGAAAAGGGGACGCGATGCCGGGTGGTGCCTTGAAGAGTGCCAGCATGGACGACTTCGATCTGCGTATGTCAGAGGGCGTACGCCCGTTGTACGAGGGCGTGATGGAGTTCATCCGCGAGGAAGTCGATCCCATCACCGAGGAATTCCACCAGCTCGGCCACGGTCGGGCCGAGCGATGGAGCTGGGCTCCGGGTCAGCTCGAGCTGCTGGACGGGGCGAAGGCCAAGGCCCGCGAAAGGGGCCTGTGGAACTTCTTCCTGCCCGACGACGAGACCGGTAAGGGTCTCACCAACCTCGATTACGCCTACATCGCCAACGAGCTGGGCAAGAACCGGCTCGCGTCAGAGTGCCTCAACTGCTCGGCTCCCGACACCGGGAACATGGAGGTCCTCGAGAGGGTCGGTACCGAGGCCCAGAAGGAGGAGTGGCTCGAGCCCCTGCTCAACGGCGAGATCCGGTCGGCCTACGTCATGACCGAGCCCGGCGTGATGAGCTCCGACGCCAAGCAGATCGAGACCAGCGCGGTGCTCGACGGCGAGGAGTGGATCATCAACGGCGAGAAGTACTACATCTCGGGCGCGGGTGATCCCCGCTGCAAGATCTTGATCACCATGGTCAAGACCAACCCCGACGCCGACACCTACAAGCAGCAGTCTCAGATCCTCGTGCCCACCGGTACCGAGGGCGTCGAGATCGTTGGCGGAATGCACGTCTTCGGCCAGGACGACGCTCCTCACGGCCACATGCACATCAAGTTCACCGACGCCCGGGTCCCCAAGGAGAATGTGCTCTGGGGCGAGGGCCGAGGTTTCGAGATCTCCCAGCTCCGTCTGGGCCCGGGCCGCATCCATCACTGCATGCGCTCCATCGGAGCCGCCGAGATGGCCATCGAGATGATGGTCGATCGTGGTCTGTCCCGCGAGGGCTTCGGCAAGAAGCTCATCAACCTGGGCAAGAACATGGAGGTCATCTCCCGGTCCCGCCTCGAGGTCGAGTCGATGCGCCTGATGGTGCTGCGGGCCGCCAAAGCCATGGACGTCCTGGGCAATTCCGAGGCCCGGGTCTGGGTGTCGGGGGTCAAGGCCCTCGTGCCCGAGAAGTGCTGCGACATCATCAATGACGCCATCCAGATGCACGGCGCCGCCGGTATCTCGCAATGGTTCCCGCTGGCTGACATGTGGCACGGTCAGCGCACCCTGAGGCTGGCCGACGGCCCCGACGAGGTGCACCACCATGTCGTCGCCCGGGCTGAGGTGCGCAACCGAGAGGCCGACATCGCCGCCGGACTCTCCAGCAGCTACCAACGGTGAGGGGCGCTGTTCACCGGGGCGCTCCAGATCTCGGCGGACCGATTTGAGACGACGGGCGGGCCCTGCCGGGGTCCGCCCGTCTGCTTTGCCGAGGAGGAACATGCTCGTCGAATCCCTGCTGCCTCTGGGCAAGCTCGACCCCGGCCTGCGCGAGCCGGAGACACCCCTCGACATCAAGGCCTTCGCCCAGGGTGCCGCCCTGGCCCAGGAGGTTGGCCTCGATACGGTCCTGGTCGAGGAGACCAAGGACGATCCCTTCCAGCTCCTGGCCCTGGGCGCCTCGTCGACCTCCACCATCGGACTCGGTACCTCGGTGGCGATGGCCTTCCCCCGGAGCCCGACGGTCACCGCCATGTCGGCCTGGTCGCTCCAGAAGCTCTCAGGGGGCCGCTTCCTGCTGGGTCTGGGCTCCCAGGTCAGGGCCCATGTGCAGCGTCGCTTCGGCCTCGAGTGGCACCCCCCGGCCCCGTGGATGCGTGACTACATCAACGCCATGCGAGCGGTCTGGGACTGCTGGCAGAACCGCACACCGCTGGGCTTCGAGAGCAAGCACTACAAGCTCGACGTGATGGTGCCCCTCTTCGATCCCGGGCCCATCGAACACCCTCGGATACCGGTTCACGTCGCCGCCATCGGCCCCAACATGGTGGGGGTGGCCGGAGAGGTCGCCGACGGTGTACGCCTCCACCCGGTCTGCACCACTCGGTTCATCGACGAGAAGGTGCTCCCGGCCCTGGCCAAGGGGGCCGCCAGGGGGCACCGGGATGTCGATGATGTCGAGGTCTGCATGAAACCTCTGGTGGGCACCGCCCCCGACGACCCCGCTCTCCAGAGAGTGGCCGAGACGGTACGGGCCCGGGTGGCGTTCTATCTCTCGACCCCCTCCTACCGGCGAACCTTCCAGCTCCACGGCTGGGGAGATGTCGCTGAGCAGGCTTCGGTGCTCTCCCGCCAGAAACGGTGGGAGGAGCTCCCGGGGCTGGTCACTGACGAGATGTTGCACACTGTGGCCACCCTCGGGACCCACGCCGAGATCGGGGCCAAGCTCCGCGACCGCTACGCCTCCAGGGTGCACCGGATCGAGTTCTCGATTCCGGTGGCCGATCCCGACGACGCTGCCGTTCTGGGCGGAATCCTGGACGAGCTGGGGGGCAGCTAGCAGTTCAGCTCACAAACCGGGGATGGCAGCGAAGTCGGGCTCGCGCTTGTCGAGGAACGCGGCCAGCGCCTCAGCGTTGGCCGGTTTGCCCAGAAGACGCGCGAACGCACCGTTCTCCCGCTGGTGAGCCTCCCAGGCACCCTGGGCCCGCCCTGATGCCAGCAGGAGCTGCTTGGTCTCGACGAGCGACGGGATGGGGTTGGTGGCCAGCTCGTCGGCCACCACCAGGGTCTCGGGCATCAGGTCGCCAGGATCGGTCACCCGCCACACCAGACCCATGGCCTCGCACTCCTCGGCGCTGAACCAACGACCCGACATGAGGGTGTAGGCCGCGTTCTGCCATCCCATGCGCTGGACGAAAGTGAAGCTGCTGCCGGCCTCGGGAGCCACGCCCAGCTGGGGGAACGGGGTACGGAGCCGGGCGTCGCGGGCCATGAACACCAGATCGCAGTGGGCCAGGAAGGTCATGCCGATACCTACCCCCAGCCCGTTCACCGCAGCCAACAGGGGCTTCGGGAAGTTGGTGAGCGAGTGAAGCATGGACGGGAACTGGAGCTCGTCACCGCCACCGGTGTTGGCCGCCTGCATCTCACCGAGGTCTTGGCCCGCCGAAAAGGCCCGGCCCGTCCCGGTGACCACGGCCACCGCCGTGGTGTCGGACTCAGCCGCCCCATCGAGGGCGTCGCGGATACCCCCGAACACGGCGTTGTTCATGGAGTTGAGGGCGTCGGGTCGGTTGATCGTGATGATCCGGACCCGACCCCGGTCTTCGGTGAGCACTGGTGGCGCGGTCATGACCCCATGGTGCCATCCCCGGGGCCGGGTAGGTCGCGTTTGATGAGGGAGTACGTTCGAGGCATGGATGGATCAGGGGATATCAGAGTCATCGTGATCGGCGCCGGGATGTCGGGAATCCTCAGCGCCGTCAAACTCCGCGAGCGGGGCATCACCGACGTCGTCATCTACGAGAAGGCCGATCGGTTGGGTGGCACCTGGCGCGAGAACACCTATCCGGGTATCGCCTGTGACGTACCGTCTCATGCCTACTGCTACTCGTTCGCCCTCAACCCCAACTGGTCCCAGCACTTCGCTCCCGGCGACGAGATCCAGGCCTACTTCGAGGGAGTCGCCCGCGAGTTCGAGGTCGACGGCCTGATCCGATTCGGCCAGGAGATCGTCCGGGCCGAGTGGGCCGACGGGGCCTGGACGGTGGAGACCAGTGACGGGGCAACCGACCGAGCCCAGATCCTCATCGGTGCCACTGGTGTTCTCCACCATCCCTCGTATCCCGACATCCCGGGCCTCGACAGCTTCGCCGGAGCCAGCTTCCACAGTGCACGATGGGATCACTCGGTCGAGCTCGAGGGCAAGCGGGTGGGGGTCATTGGCACCGGCTCGACAGCGGTACAGATCACCAGTGCCCTGATCGACGTCGTGGACCGCTTCAGCCTGTTCCAGCGCACCGCCCAGTGGGTGTTGCCGGTACCCAACCCGGGGTACACGGACGAGGAACGCGCCGCCTACACAGCCGACCCCGACGGACTCCGGATCCTCCACGACGACCTCGGCCAACGCATGACAAACCTGGTGGCGACCGCCCTCATCGACTCCGAGTCCCCGGCCATGGCCCGAATCGAGGAGCAGTGTCGCGAGAACCTCAGCCAGGTCGTCGACCCCGAGCTACGGATGAAGCTCAGCCCCGACTACCGGGCTGCGTGCAAGCGGCTGATCATGTCGCCCGACTTCTACGAGAAGGTTCAGAGCCCCAACCTCGACCTCGTCACCGCGGGCCTGGAACGCATCGAACCGACCGGGGTGCGCACCTCTGACGGTGTGCTCCACGAGATCGATGTCCTGGTCCTGGCCACCGGCTTCCAGGTCGACCGCTTTCTGCGCCCCATGGAGGTGGTCGGCGTCAACGGACAGACCCTGGACGAGGCCTGGACACCGCGCCCCTTGGCCTACCTGGCCATCAGCGTGCCCGGCTTCCCGAACCTGTTCATGCTCAACGGACCCAACGGCCCGGTGGGCAACTTCTCCCTGATCGAGATCGCCGAGCGCCAGTTCGAATACATCGCTCAGCTCATCGACGAGGTGAGGGCGGGCAGATGTGAGGGTCTGGCGCCCAACGCTGGGGCGACCGAGGCCTACGAGCAGTCTCGGGTCGAGGCCGCCAAGCAGACCATCTGGATGACGGGTTGTCGGAGCTGGTATCTCGACGATCGGGGCATTCCCGCCACCTGGCCGTGGACCTTCGACCGATTTCGCGACGAGATGGCCGCACCCAAGCTCGAGGCGTTCGACCGGTTCTGATTGGGCAAGAAGTAGCTCGTCGAGTGGGGGTCAGCCCCAGGCCAATTCGGCGGTGCGCACCACCAAGTCGAGTTTGGCGATCTCCTGATCCTCGGTGAGGAGGTTGCCTCCGGCGACGCTGGCGAAGCCGCACTGGGGGCTCAGGCAGAGATGGTCCATGCTCATGTGTTGGGCGGCCTCGTCGATTCGGTTGCGCAGGGCGTCTTGGGCTTCCAGCTCGGGGCTCTTCGAGCTCACCAAACCGAGGACGACGTGCTTGTCGGCTGGCATATGGTCGAGGGGGGAGAAGTCGCCGGCCCGCTCGGAGTCGTACTCCAGGAAGAAGGCGTCGACGTCGAGACCATTGAAGAGGCGCTCGGCGACGGGGCCATAGCCGCCGGAGGCCATCCATCGGGAACGGAAGTTGCCCCGACAGAGGTGCATCCCCACTGTCATGGCGTCGGGTCGGGAGGAAACTGCCTCGTTGAAGCGCTCGATGTAGGTGGCGATGAGCTGGTCGGGATCGGTTCCACGGGCCCTCACCCGGTCTTGGATGTCGGGGTCGCACAGCATGGCCAGAGGCACCTCGTCGAGCTGGAGATAGGTGCACCCCATGGCCCCGAGAGCCTCGATCTCGGCCCGGTAGATGTCAGTGACATCAGACCACCACCCGTCGATGTCGGGGTAGACGGCGGGGTCACGGCACTCGTCGCCTCGGAAGAAATGCAGGGCGCTGGGAGAGGGCATGTTCGCCTTGGGAACACAGCCCCGGCCCGACCCAGCCACGATGCGCTGGAGCCGGGCCAGTTCCTCGGTGCAGATTCCGCCCGTGCGTCGCATGGGGGCATCGGCGTAGGCGGTGGGCCACGAGTAGCGGTTGTCGTCGGCGTCGCGGAATTCGAAGAGGGACTCGGCCAATGAGAAACCCTGGAGGCGGGCGAAGAAGAAACCGAACCACGAGTTCCGCCCGAACTCGCCGTCGGTCACGACCTCGAGCCCGACGTTCTCCTGGAGGGTGACCACCCGTTCGACTTGGGCATCGAGCACCGCGACATAGTCAGCGTGAGCAAGCTCGCCGGCCTCGCGAGCGCGGGCCGCCTCCTTGAGCGGGCGAGGCCGCAGGAGGCTTCCGACGTGTTCGGCTCGGAACGGTGGTGTGCTGGTGGTGGAGTTGCCCATGAGGGGACGTTAGCCCGCCCTGATCAGGTGCCGGCCGAGGCGGCCGCGTTCCAGAGGGTGACGATCTGGTCATCGGACAACGACCCTCTGGAGCGGCCCACCAACTGGTTGTCGCTATCGAGGTAGACGACATAGGGGAATGAGCTTCCCCCGTAGGCGAGCAGGGCGTCGCCGTCTTCGGTGTCGCGCATGGTCACCGGGGTGAAGCCCTCCTCTTCGAGCCATTGGCTGGGAGGGAAGTTGGCCCGACCGGCCACGGTGGAGGTGGCCACGGCGTAGATGTCGAGCCCCTCGGGGACCCGGCCGGCGTCGATCAGAGCCTGCACGGTAGGGACCTCCTCCTGGCAGTGGGAGCACCAGTGGGCGAGGAAGTAGACGGCCTTGGCCCGACCGTCGGCACCGATGGTGACTTCGCTGTCGTCGAACGAGGTGCCGGTGAGGGTGGGGGCTACGAGTCCCGTGGCCGCGTCGGTGGTCGGATCCGCGATGCCGGGGTCACCGGACGAGAACGGGATTGGGTCACCCTCGACTTCCACGGTGCCGATCTCGCCGGCCAGGCCGTCTTCGCGGCCAGAAGCAGCCACTGCGACCACCACCGCTCCCAGAATCACAACCGCGAGGATGGTCAGAAGGAACCAGCGGTTCCCTGACCCCGACGAGGGGGCCACGGGGGTCTTGGGGGGCTTCTTGGGGCCGGTGCTTGTAGCCATACCCGGTAGGTCGTTTCTGGAGACGATCCAGTTCCCGTGGATCCCAGGAATTCAGAAGTCGCCGTGACGGGTCTCGCCGATGGCTACCGCGAAAAGTAGGGCGGTCATCAGCCCGACGACACCCAGAGCGACCGAGGAGGCGCCCAGGTCGATCCGGTCGGCTACCACACCCACCATGAGGGGGCCGAGGATGCGCCCCGAATCGGCCAGGATCCGCAGGACGCTGATGAACTCGGCCGGATTGCGGGCCGGCGCCAGATCGGTGGTGAGGGTGAGCATCGTGCCCGACCCAATGCCATTGCCGAACCCCACCAGCAGGGCAGCGGCGGCCAGACCCTTGAATGTGTCCGCGAACGGCAAGATGAAAAGACCGAGAGCCATGAAGAGGAACGAGGGCAGGATGGCGTTGAGCCGGCCGAAGCGGTCCATGATCCAGCCCGCGACCGGGAACAGGACGAGGTCGAGGCCCCCCGCGATGGCCACGATGACCCCCACATCGCTGAGATCGAGACCTATCGATTCGCCGTACAGGGGGATGACCGTCAGCCTTCCCACGCGGACCAGGGAGAAGCCGAGCTGGCCCAACCCGGCCACACCGATGATGCGACCATGGGTGCGGAGCAGGGCCGCGAGACCGAGTCGCTCCGGCCGCTCGGTGGGAGACGGTGCGCCCTCGGTGCCGGCCCCCACGACCAGGGCCGGGACCAGGGCGGCGGCGATGAACCCGGCCGCCACCCCGAAAGTGGCCTGGAAGCCGATCGACTCCCCGAGGAATCCACCGAGGAGGGGGCCACAGAGCATGGCCAGGCGCCCCAGACCGCCGTAGAGCGACATGATCCGTCCCCGGATGCCGACGCCGACCACCCGACGGGCATGACTCTGGCGGGCCAGCATGCGGCTCGCCTGGCCGACCCCGGCCACCACGCAGGCGGCGAACGGCAGCCACACTCCCGACGAGAGGGCCAGCCCAGCGGTTCCAATGGCGCTGAGGAGAATGCCGCCCAGGAATCCGGCGCGCTCACCGAACCGGCCAACGACCATTCCGCTCGGGATGTTGCCCATGACCCCACCAACGGCCGCGGCCGCCAGCACGACGGTCACCAGGGTGAGCGAGTCGGTCTGCTCCCCCAGGTACAGGGGGAGGGTGGGAACCAGCATCATCGTGCCGGTCGTGGCCAATACCGAGGGGGCGTAGTACCGGGGCCCCAGGTGACGGATGGCGGGCCGAATCTCGTCGATCGTCGCCGCCCCCACACCCCTGGTCTATCTCAGTTCATGGGACGCTCAGCCCATGACAGTGCCCGAGGTCGAGGCGGGCCGACGGTTGCGGGAGAAGGTCCCCAGGTTCAGGGTCTGGCCTGTGTGGTGGCACTGGACCTGGACGGGTTCGACATCATGGTCGTGGCCGGCCTCGCAGGCCGCGATCAGATCATGAAGGATCTGGCCCACCACCGGGGCGTTCTTGAACTGATTTCCCGACGTACCGATGGCCAGGTAGTACCCCTTCAACCGGGTGCGGTCATAGATCGGCGTCCAGTCTTCGGTGACGTCGTAGTGGCTGGCCACGCCCATGGGCCGCAAGGGCACCTCGAGGGCCGGGATGCGGCGCGCCGCCCGGTAGACGAGGGTCTCGAACATCTCGGCCGTCGAGGTCACTTGGTCGGCGTCGGGGTCCTCGCTCCAGTTCATGGGGTCGCACGGCGCCTCCACTCCACCGATCAGGTAGGACCCGCCGGGCTGGGGCCGCGAATAGGTGCCCAGATCCATGTCGCCCACCACCGCGCCCCCGTCCCCGACGCCAAAGCCGGCCGGTGCCTCAGCGGCGGCCACATCCTGGCGAAGGGCCCGGGTGGTGATCTGCATGTCATCGAGCACACCCGCGAGGGCATTGATCTGCGACGACCAAGGTCCCGCGGCGTTGACCACCACCGGTGCGGTGATGCTGGTGCCGTCGTCGAGCACCACACCCCCGACCTGGTCATCGGAGCGGGTCACCTCGACCACGCGCCGCCGAAGCCGCACTTCGGCACCATGGTGCCGGGCGGCGTCCATGAGGTTGGTGGCCGCCAGTTGGGGATCGTCGATGAAGCCACCGTCGGGCATGTAGAGAGCTTCGACCTCGCCGTGGGCGGGGTCGAAGAACTGGGGGTCGTCGGCCAACCGGGGAGGGTGGAAACAGCCAGTGTCCAGCGCCGGATAGAGGCGGGCCAGTTCGGCGCTGTCGAGCATCTCGTAGGGAACTCCGACAGCGTCGAAATGGGAAAGGACGGGCGCCGCGTCATAGCCCGGCTCGGGCAGGTGAAGCTTCCCGATCCGATGGAACTGACAGACCGGGCCATCGGTGAAGCCGAGATAGTCGGCCCAGAGCACCCACCGGTGCATGGCTTCCCAGGCGGCGATCACGCCATCGACCGTTGAGTAGGTGAAGCGGATGACGGCCGACGAAGCGCTGGTGGAGCCGCCCCCCACTGCTTCGCCCTTGTCGACCGCGACCACTCGACGCCCCGACCGCTGGAGCTCGAGCGCGATGGCTGACCCCATCACCCCGGCCCCGATCACGACTGCATCAACTTCGACATCTCTGGCCACCGGCCACCTCCTCGTCGCCCCGACGCTACCTGACGCCCACCTGAGCCCGATCCAGGCGGTAGCGTCGCCCCCACAGACAACGGCTGCCCGAGGAAAGGCTCCATGAGCTTCGACATGACCGCACTGTTCCGGCCTGACCTTCCGGCCGCCGGCGGCCGCTGGGGCGGCTACCCGGAGTACAGCTTCGTAGGTGGCCACAACGACGGCGACAATGTGCCGTTCGGCGGTCTCTCGGAGGCGGCCGTGAGCGTACTGCGGCGTGAGGGTTCGTCCCTGGCCAGCTACAACGTCGGGGGCAGCCCCCAGGGGTACGCACCCTTGAGGGAGTTCATCGCGGGCTCGCTCGAGAGCCGAGCCTCGACCCCCACCGACCCCGAGGATGTGCTCGTGGTGTCGGGCTCGCTCCAGGCCCTCGATCTGGTCAACGGCGTCCTGCTCGAGTCGGGCGACACCGTGATCGTCGAGATGGCCACCTACGGCGGCATGATCGCCCGGCTTCAGCGTTTGGGGGTCGAGGTGGTCGGCGTTCATCTCGACGACGACGGCATCAGGAGCGACCACCTGGGCGAGCTCCTGTCGGACATGGCTGCTCGGGGGGTCAAGCCGAAGTACATCTACACGATCCCGACCGTGCAGAACCCGACCGGTTCGGTCATGCCCGTCGAGCGTCGACTGGAGGTCCTGGCCCTGGCCCGCGAGCATGGCGTGGCCATCTTCGAGGACGACTGCTACGCCGATCTGGTCTTCGATGGATCCCGACCGCCCACCTTCCGGGCTCTCGACGACGGAGGGGGACAGGTCGTCTACTGCGGGTCGTTCTCGAAGTCGATCGCCCCGGCCCTCCGAGTCGGGTACCTGGTGGCCGACTGGGCTGTCCTGGGCCAGATGATGGCCCTCAAGAACGATGCCGGCACCGGGGCCATCGAGCAGATGGTCCTGGCCGAGTACGCCTCGTCACACTTCGATGACCATGTCCGCCAACTGGCCTCGGTCCTCGAGGGCAAGTGCCGGGCCATGACCGATGCGGTGACCGCGAGCTTCGGAGATGCTGCCTCGTTCACGATGCCCAAGGGTGGCATCTTCGTGTGGGTCACCTTCGCCGAAGGTGTCAACACCGGACGCCTGGCCAAACCGGCCCTGGAGGCCGGGGTCGAGTTCAACCCTGGTGCCGGCTGGTCGGCCGACCGCGAGTGGGGCCGGCGCCGTCTCCGACTCTGCTTCGGTCACCCCTCCGTCGAAACCATCCGCCAGGGTGTCGGCGTCCTGGCCGACGTGTTCCGGGACCAGGGCGTGATCTAGCCCGAGTTGGGGACCTCCTTGAAGGGCATGTCGTGATCGACCTGGATGCCTTGGGGAAGCCCCAGTGAACGGGGAGCCAGGTCGCGGGCCAGGCGGCCGATGGTGGAGGCCCCGAGCTTGGCCAGATTGGCGAACGGGCCGGGCTGCTGACCGGCCTTGGCCGCGGCGCGAGCCCGCGGGGCGGCCCAGTTGGCCGTACTGCCCATGGCCTTGATGCGGGCCAGATCCTGTCGGATCGTCGGATCATCGAATATGCCGCCCTTGTCGCCGGGAGTGGCGACAACCTGAGCGGGGACCCGCGACGACAAGCCGGCCCGCTCAAGGGCCCGGGTGGCCACCGCCGATCCCCAACCCTCGCCCCCGCTGAGATCGTCGAGACTGCCCCGGGCGTCGGTGAAGAAGACCTCGCTGAAGTGGGCGGCGCCGTTCATCTGCTGGAGGGGACGAGGCGGGCCTGTTGCTGCGGGGTGCCATTCTGGAGGGCCACGGGCCCGCCCATGACCTGCCCGAGACTGAAAGGTGGGGAGCAACCAGCCGGCGGCGGAGGCTCGGTGGCCCCACTCGGGGACCGACCGGTCCGCGGCCCAGTTCTCGGCGAGCCAACTGCGCACGTCATCGAGCAGGTCATCGATGGAGGCCGTGGCCCGAACGTGGCAACTGGCCGAAACCCGGGCTCGGGCCGGACCTAGCATGGCCGGATGGAGGATGACATCAGCTACGAGGTCGACGGGCGCATTGCGACCGTCACCCTGAACCGACCCGAATACCGCAACGCCCAGTCGAGGCGCCTGCTCGAGGCCCTGGACAGAGCGCTGGGCGAGGCGGTCGACGATCACGAGGTTCGGGTGATCGTGCTCAGGGGCGAGGGCGACCACTTCTCATCGGGTCACGATCTCGGAACCCCCGACGAATTGGCCGACCGCGAGGCCCGGCCCTATCCCGAGGGAGTCCTGGGGGAGCAGAAGCGCTCCTGGGAGCTGAATGTGGCCAACACCCTGCGGTGGCGTGACCTCCCCAAGCCCACCATTGCCGCGGTCCAGGGGTTCTGCATCTACGGCGGGTGGATGATCGCGTCAGCCATGGACCTCATCGTGGCCGCCGACGACGCCCGGTTCCTACCCGCCCATTTCCAGTACTTCTCGGTGCCATGGGACCTGGGCCCTCGCCAGACCAAGGAGCTGCTGTGGAGGGCCGAGTTCCTCGACGCAGCCGGTGCCCTCGAGCTCGGATTCGTGAACCATGTCGTGCCTCGGGGTGATCTGGACGAGTTCGTCCATGACCTGGCCGCCCAGATCGCTCGTCAGGACCGTTTCGTGGCCGCCATGATCAAACGCTCGGTCAACGAGATGCAGGACCAGATGGGCTTTCGGGCCGCGATCACCTCGGCCCACTCGACCTATATGCAGATCCAGGGGGCCGGGCAGGTCGTGCCGAGGGGCCAGGAGGGCAAGATCCGCCGCCTACCGGCCGTCGAGCGCTCGCTGGAGTGAGACCCACCAGTGAGCCGTGAGCCCCACGGATGGGAGGACAACAGGTAGCACTCCGTTCGGGCCTGACCGCCGTCGGTCAGAGATTTCGGCGGAAGAGCGAATGCACCCGCTCCCAGTGCAGTTCGGACGCCTCACGGTTGTAGCGGTCTGAGCCCGGGGGCGCGTAGCCGTGCACCGCCTCGGTGACGAAGTCGAGGTTGTAGGTGACCCCGGCGTCGTTCAGGGCCTTCTCGAACTGGGGCACCTCTTCGGGGGGCGCGGTGGTGTCGTTGTCGGCCCACCCGAGGTAGACCTCGGCCGCCACCGTGTCGAGACCGAGATGGGGTGAGTCGTCGCTGTCGCGGATCAGCCAGGCCCCGTGGATCGAGGCCACACCCGCCACAGTCTCCGGCATGGCCCGGGCGAGGGAGATCACCAGCCCGCCACTCATGCAGAAGCCGACAGCCCCGATCTTTCCGCCCCGAGCCGCGGGGTCGTCAGCCGCCACATCGAGCAGGACTTGGGCGTCGCTGAGGATGTTGGTGGGAGTGACCGTGCCCATGAGATCGCTACGGGCGTGCATGTCCTCGTCACTCTGTCCGAACTCACGGAACGGCCCGCCCCGGTAGAAGAGGTACGGCATCATGACGTAGTAGCCGGCGGTGGCGAGGCGGGAAGCCATGTCCTTGAGCACCGGCCTGATGCTGGGAGCATCCATCAGGTACAGGACGACCGGATGAGGACCGTCGTGCTCGGGGTGGTAGACGAAGGTCTTCATCTGACCTTCAGGCGTGGTGAGGTCGATCTCGCGCTCGATCATGTTGGGAGTCTCACACAGAACCCCCGCGGCCTGTTCGGGCCCCAGCTCACCGAGGCTCAATCATCATCGTCATCGTCATGGTCATCATCATCTTGCTCGTCGAGGCCCGGGGTGGCACGCAGGCCGTCGACCAGGATGTCGATCTCCTCGTCGGTGAGGTCACCCGCCGAGTGAAGGCCGAATCGGGTGTAGTAGCCGGGGGGCATCTCGCCGTCGAGGATGGTCTCGATGGTGTCGTCAGCCTCACCCTGGTCTTGGTCGAACTCGGAGTAGTTGACCTCGTCGCGCCCCTCGTCGACATGGCGTTGGACTGCCCAGGACAGGGGAGCCACGTTGGAGTACCACGGCCACACCACCTCGTTGCTGTGGCAGTCGAAGCAGGCTCGCACCATCAGTTCACGGGTCTCGTCGTTGGCCCACTGGGGTTCGCCGGTGACCGGTGGATTGGCATGGGAGCGGCCATATGGCACCAGCTGGATGAGTACGAAGACGGCCGCCGCGGTCAGGGCCAGGTGGCGGGCGAAGCGACCCCCGCTGGTGCCGGTGAGGTCGCCCCGCCGGAGACCGATCAGGACAGCACCGCCGATGACCAGCGCGGCCAGCACCACGCTGATGATCGCGTTCAGCCCCATCAGCGCGGCGCCCACGACGGCGACCAGCACCACAGCGGCACCGAGGCCCATCTGGGCGAGGGGCCAGGATTGTTTCACGATGCTCTCTCTCTTCTGCCGGCATCACCCGGCGAGCGGGGGCCAAGGTAGACAAACCAGTACACGAGGGCGACCAGGACACCGCCACCAATCATATTGCCGATGGTCACCGGGATGAGGTTGTCGGTGATGAAGCCAGACCATGTGATGGCCGGGTGGTCCTCGGGGCCGGCGGTTGTGGTGTCCCAGTAGCTCAGGTCGGAATCGGATTTCAGGAACAGGGCGGCGGGGAGGAAGTAGAGGTTGGCGATGCTGTGCTCGAAGCCGGCAGCCACGAAGGCGGTGATGGGGAAGAGCACGGCCATGATCCGGTCTGTCAGGGTGCGGGCCGCGAATGACAGCCAGACCGCCAGGCACACGAGGGCGTTGGCCAGGATGCCTCGCAGGAGGGCCTCGAGCCAGGTCATCTCGACCTTGGCATTGGCGATGGACATCGCGGTGTCGCCCACGGCCCCGGCCCCCAGCTCGTGGTGACCACTCCACACTACGAGCATGGCCGTGGCCAGCGCTCCGGCCACGTTTCCGGCGTAGACGATGCCCCAGTTCCGGAGTAGCGCGGTCAGGGTGACCTTGCGGCTGGCGGCCGCCATCATGATCAGGGCGTTGCCGGTGAACAGTTCGGCTCCGGCCCCGATGACCAGGACGAGGCCCAGGCAGAAGGTGAGGCCGCCGAGCACCCGACTCAGCCCGGGGTCGAGGTCGCCCGAGGTGGCCACCGTGGCGAACACCGCACCGAGGCTGATGAAGGCGCCGGCCAGGACGGCCAGGACGAAGGTGGAGACGGGGGAGGCTCCGACCTTGTTGACCCCGACCTGCTCAGCCTTGCGGGCCATGTCGCCCGGTAGGAGGGCGTCGAGGCCTCCCGCGGTGTCGTTCATATCGGTGGGCTACTCGCCGGCTGGACTCGGGGGGACGGATCCAGGACCTGACGCGAACTGGTCCTGGTTGCGGAGCATGTAGGCGGGGCCGTGGTCCCCGTGTATGGCCGCGTTCTCACCATAGATGCGTTCCTTCATCCAGCCGAAGACCTCGCGGTTGCCCGCCAGCCGGAGGAGATCACCCGCCATGGTCAGGGCCGTCTCGCGGACCTTGTCAGGGGCCGCGACGGCCTGAACAACCCCGGCCTCCAGCGCGTCAGGCCCGGTCCACCGCCGGGCCAGCTGAACCGTCTCGAAGAAGGCGGGCATGGGGATCTTGTGGCGGAACAGGGCCAACTCGGGCTCGGGTATGGCGAAGCCCAATTCCACCTCGTTGGCGCACAGGAAACCCCGCTCGACGTTCATGACCCGAACGTCGTGGCACAGGGCGATCATCAGGCCGGCTCCGAAGGCATGCCCGTTCAGGGCGCACACCGTGGGGATGGGCAGGGTGATGAGGCGGGCGAACAGGGCCATCACCTCGGAACTGAAGGTCCTGGGGTCCCCGCCGGGATGCTCGCCGCGTGAGGATATCCAATCGAGGTCGAGGCCATTGGAGAAGAACTTGGCGTCGGCCGACAAGGTGACCAGCGCCGCCCTCCCCGAGCTCTTGTCGATCTCGTCGAGGGCGGCGTCGAAGGCCCGGGTGAAGGTGGTGTTCCAGCGGTTCTCGCCCGCGCTCATGGTGAGCAGGAACAGATCACCTTCACGCTCGATCGAGACGAGTTCATCGGTCATCGGACAGGGCCTCCGAAGCATTGGGGGGCAGAAGATCAGGAGCCTGTTGGTAACGATCAGGCCCACCGATGAAGGTGACACTACCGGTTCTCGCTGGATCGCTCAGCACTTGACTTCTTGTTAAGCAAACACTTCACTGCCGCTGTGACCCTTGCCCCCCCTGGTGGCCTGCGCATCGACCGCGCCCGGTTGCTGAGCCGGCTGACCGAGCTCGGCTCGATCGGCGCGATCGAGGGCACCACCGGCTGCTCCCGGCTGGCTCTGACCGACGCTGATCGGGGTGGCCGCGACCTGGTCAGGACCTGGATGGACCATCTCGGCCTCCACGTCACCGTCGACGGCATCGGCAATGTGATCGCGTCGACCTCACCCCACGGTGGGGCCGGAGCGGTGATGATGGGATCCCACATCGACACGGTGGCCACCGGGGGCCGCTACGACGGAAACCTGGGCGTGCTGGCCGGGCTCGAAGTCATCGAAACCGTCGTGGGCGCCGGGCTCGACCTCAGTCGCCCGCTGGCCGTCGGGTTCTTCACCAACGAGGAAGGCTCCCGGTTCGCTCCCGACATGATGGGCAGTCTCGTCTATGTCGGGGGCCTGCCCCTCGAGACCGCGCTTGCCACCACGGGTATCGACGAAGCGGTGGTCGCCGACGAGCTCGATCGCATCGGCTACCTGGGGACTGCTCCGGTGCCCGGGGCCGTTCCCCACGCGTTCGTGGAGCTCCACATCGAGCAGGGGCCCATCCTCGAGGCCGAGGACTACAGGATCGGAGTGGTCGAGGGGGTGCAGGGCATCTCGTGGACCGAGCTGTCCATCGAGGGTCAGTCCAACCATGCCGGTACCACCCCCATGCACCTGCGCCATGACCCCGGCTATGTCGCGTCGAGGATCGCGACCTTCGTGCGCGAGCTCGCCGTCGAAGCGGGAGGCGCCCTGGTCGCCACCGTTGGCGCCCTCACCCTCGAACCGAACCTGATCAATGTGGTCCCCGCCCGCGCCACCATGACCGTCGATCTGCGCAACACCGACGAGGAGGCGCTGGCCGGGGCCGAGGCCCGAGTGGTTGGGTTCGTAGCCGAGGTGGCCAAGGCCGAGGGAGTCGAGGTCACCAGCCGAACCCTGGCCCGTTTCGAGCCGGTCGTGTTCGCGCCCGAAGTCGTCGATCTCGTCGAGCAAGCGGCCGTGGACCAGGGCCTGGCCTGTCGCCGCTTGCCCTCCGGGGCCGGCCACGACGCCCAGATGCTGGCCCGGGTATGCCCAACCGCAATGATCTTCGTGCCTAGCGTTGGCGGGGTGAGCCACAACCCCGCCGAACACACTGACCCCGACGATCTGGAAGCGGGTGCCAACGTCTTGCTCTCCACCGCGTTGGCCTTGG
>JAAEMS010000275.1 GCA_024225275.1 Actinomycetes bacterium | reverse complement strand
TGTTGCGTTGCGCGCCCGGTGACGTGGCGTGTTGCACGCGGGTTGGCACCGTTCCGTTCCGGGCGCGCCCCTGGGTCGGAACGGTGGAACGGTCAGCCGAGAAGTGGCAGTTGCCCTGCGGTGGGGAGGACCCAGCCGGTGGGGGTGCGGAGGGCGAGGCCGCGCCCTTCGAGGGAGGTCAGCGCCTCGCCGAGGCGCTGGTTGTTGACCCGGAGAGCGCGGCGGAGGGCGGCGCGGGAGCGAGGTCCGTCTGCGGCGCGTAGGAGATCGCGCACGGCGTCGGCGAGGGGCGGGGGTGGTAGATCGGCGCCGAGCAGCTCGAGGTGGGGCGGCTCGGTGGCCAACTGGAGCAGCATCGGCTCGGGCGCGGGCGCCGCGCGGTGCTCGACGGTGAGCTGGAGCCCGGCCTTGCGGCGCACCAGGTAGCAGGCCGAGTCGGTCCAGGCGTGCAAGTCACCGGACCCGCGGAGCGCCTGGCCCAGGTGGGCGCGCGCCTTCTTGCTCATGTGGTGGACCAGCACGAGGGCAAGATGGTGCCGGCGGTTGAGCTCACGCAAATAGCCGAGCAACCCGGAGATCTCCGAGGCGGAGTTCTCGTCGAGGCGATGGAGCCGGACGAGCGGATCCAGTACGAGCAAGCGGGGCTGGAGGGCCTCGATGGTGGCGTTGAGGCGGGCGCGGTCCTCCTCGCGGTCGAGGCGGAGACTGGCAGCGGTGACGACGTGGAGGGGGAGCCTGTGCAGCGACAGACCGCGGTGGGCGCAGAGAGCAGCGACACGCTCGCGAACGCCGCCGAGAGCGTCTTCGGCGAGGTAGATGAGGGCGGGGCCGGGGTCCTCGACTGCGTAGCGTCCCAGGCACGCGGTCCCGCTCGCCACGGATACGGCGAGGTCGAGGGCGAGCCATGACTTGCAGCACTTCGGGGCCCCACCGATGATGCCGACCGCTTCATGGCCCCAGAGCTCGTCGACGAGCCATGCAGTGTCGCCGGGAGGCTCGAGCTCGGCGACCTGAAGGGTGGGGAGCGTCAGGGCCATAGCTGTTGCCGGGCGGCGGCGACCTCGCGCATGGAGACGACCTGGGCCTTGGTCTTGAGGGCCTGCTCGAGGGACTTGAGGCCGAGGCGGTCGATGGCTCGCAGGTTGCCCCGACTCATCTCATAGATGGCTTCCTGGGCGTCGGCGTCGAAGGGCACCGTCTGAGCCCCGGCGATGGTGCAGCGGTGCTCGATGTAGGCGCGGGTCTCGTCGCGGGAGAGCAGGCGCAGCGTCGCGTAGTGGGCAAGCCGCTGGGCCAGGGCCTCGTGCTCTCCGCGAGCCAGCATCTTGCGTAGGGGCGGCTGCCCGGCCAGCACGACGGACAAGATGAGCCTGGCGTCCATCTCGAAATTCGTGAGCAAGCGAAGCATGGACAGGGAGTCCCCGCGCAGGTCGTGCGCCTCGTCGAGGAGGAGCACGGTGCGCAGGCCGTCGGTGCTGGTGGCGTGCTGGTAGGCGTCCTGGAGCTTGCGCACCAGGGCCGGGTAGATACCCACCGGCGAGAGCCCGCAGGCGACGGCGATCTCCTTGCACATGTCGCGCTTGGAGAGGCCGGTCACCTTGACGTAGTGCACCTGATAGCGGGCCTCGGGCAGGCGCTCGACCAAGCTGCGCAGGGCCACGGTCTTGCCGGTGCCGGCAGGGGCGATGAGGGCGGCGCTCATGCGCAGGCGCAGCGCCTCGAAGAGATCGTCGACGACCTCCTGCTGGTGGGGAATCGGGAAGCGCTCGGGGACCGAGAGTTCGCGGGTGAAGGGCGTCTTGCGGAAGCCCAGATGGCTCAGCTCCATGGCTCAGTTCTCCTCGAAGCCGCCGTCAGGGCCGACGATGGGCGCGAAGTCGCGCTGGAAGGCCGTGTCGGCGGCGGTGGTGGGCACGCCCTCGGAGGGCATGGGGTGATCGTCTTTGGGGTAGCCCCGTCGGTCGGTGGCGTTGGTCTCCGGGTCGAGCTGGTGCAGGCGGACCATGACACCGCGATGGAGCACGAAGAGGGCGCCGCTGAGGGTGTTGCGGTGCACCTCGACCCGCTTGCGGGCGAGGCCACGGGGGGCCTCCCACAGACCTCCGCCGTGGCGAATGACATGGTCGGCGCTGACGCTGCGGGCCTCGCGGACGAGGAAGCGGCGCTCGAGAGCTGCCAGGTCCTCGGGGAAGCGCAGGGTGCGGCTGTCGGACTCCCAGCGATGGCGGGGGGTGTCCCCGCCCAATGACTCGTGGGGGGTGTCATTGTAGAGCTCGATGAAGTGACGCAGGCGCAGCTCCAGGGCCGCGCAGCCCGGATCGATCTCGGCGCCGGTGAGGCCTCGCAGGCAGCGGGCGAAGGCTGTCCGGTTGAAGCGCTCGATCTTGCCGTGGCCCTGGGGGTAGCGAGTTTTGCCGTGCGCGAGCCATGCGCCGAGAGCCTGGATGACTGCCAGGGTGTCGTCGGATTTGAAGCCCGGGCCCTTGTCCAGGTAGACGAGGTCCATCAAGCCATGCCGGCTGACCAGGCGATGCAGGCCGCGCAGGAAGAACTCGGTGGACTCGGCGGTGTCGACGACGACATCGAGCAGGAAGCGAGTCGAGTCATCGATGTAGAAGAGGGCGACGCGCTTGAGGCTGGCCGCGCCGGCGCGGAAGTGCTTGCCGTCGCAGAGCACGCACTGCATCCGGTTGGGGTAGGCGAAGCGGCGGGTGTCCGACTCCCGCTTGTGAGGCCGCTCTCGGATCGGCAGCGCCATTCGCTGGCAGGCGCGCCACAGGGTGGTGCGGTCGACCGAGAGGTCAGGCGGGATGACACCCCGGGCACGGGCCCGTCGCAGGACCTCCGGGACGGAGGCGGCGGGGTCGAGCTGCTTCTCGGCGCGGAGGAAGTCGATGAGCTCGACGGGCAGGACCACCGAGGTGTCGGTGCGCTCGCGGCCTGCCGGCTCGAGGGCCTCCAGACCACCCTCGGCGAAGGCGTGGCGCCAGCGCTGGATGGTGCGCAGCGAGACGCGAAGGGTGCGTCCATCCGGGCGGATGTGCTCCCGCTGCGCGACTGTCCGCGCAGCTCTCCCGGCTGGGCAGCCCGAGCGCAGCAGCGCCTCGACCTGACCGAGAACGAAGAACCGAAAGAGCGCCATCTGGGACGGCGAGGATGGAGGAGGAGGCCGCTGGGTCATGGTCGGCAGGGTGCCTCTGAACCGAATCAGCGATCTCCGGGCGAATTCGTTGGTGGAGGGGCTCGACAGCCGCAAAGCCGCATACGGCGGTGTTCTGGGACCGGAGAACGGTAGCCACCGTGCTGCCACAACCAGGGAACCGGCCACAGCTTCGCCTCCGCTCCCGCGGCGAGCAGGCGCTCGGGCGCGGAGTTGGTGAGCTTCAACTCGGCGAGGACCCTGGTGATCGCCTCACCCCGCTTTGCCCAGGTGCTCCCGAGCTTCGTCGTCGAGTCACGCAGCAGCATCGTCGGCACATCGAGGTGCTTGGCGATCAGGGCGCGCTGCTCGTCGCTGAGCTCGGGGTGCACGCCCATCAGCTGGGCGGTGAGCTGGAGATGACGGCCTTGGGTGCGGCGTCGGCGTGGATCCTCAGCTGGGCTCTCCGAGGGCCACGGCTCCGCCGCCGCCGCGTCCTTGGCCGCCGCGAAGATCGTCTCCCGCAAGGGCTCGGACGACAGGTCGCCCTCCACGCTCGCCGAGATGATCGCTTGCCGGCCGTAGGGGACGTGCCCGGGCGGGTAGAGGGTGAAGGCGCGCTGGTGATCGACGCAGCGGACCACGGCCAGAGGGTGTCCGGGTCCGGTCGTCCGCTTCCGCTGATGGTGCAGCCACACGCGGCAACGCTCACCTTGCTTCGCAAGCGGGCAGCGTGTCGGTCTCACAGCCTTGGCCCGCCCCTTGTCGGGCAAGTACCGTGCGATGAAGAAGATGGATGCGGCGCAGCCGCTGTCCTGGCACACTGGGCTCCCGCTTCAAGGCGTCCCGGCCAGGTCTCGAAACCTTGTTCGGCTAGGGCGCACAGGGACCTGCAAAGCCCGCGGTTGCACCCGCGGGCTTTGCTCTTTCTGGGCTTCAGGCTCGGGCTTCTACCACGCGCCGTGCCGCCGCCCAGCCTGCAACGAGGTGCGCCTCAGCTCGCCACCTGGCTCACGACGCAACAC
>JAAEMS010000274.1 GCA_024225275.1 Actinomycetes bacterium | reverse complement strand
CGCCGGCTATGGCCTGGTCGATCAGGTCACCGAGAAGGGTGAGGCCTTGGCCGGGGCCATGGATCTGGCTGCCCGAGTGTCGAAGAACGCCCCGCTGGGCCTGATTGCGTCCAAGGCCCTGATTCGCGAGATGCAGGGCCGGACCGAAGCCGAGTTCTGGGCCTACCAGGCCGCCCAGCACATGCATGTCTTCCAGACCGAGGACGCCATCGAGGGTGCCACCGCCTTCGCCGAGAAGCGCGAGCCCAACTGGCAGGGCAAGTAGCCCCCACCTTCCGAAATTTGTGTGAAAAGGGGCCTGTGAGCACCCTTATCGCGCAAGTTTGGTGGGGTGGGGTGGGGAGGGGTGGGGTGGGGTCAGCGGCGGGTTCGGCTGAGTAGGCGGCGGAACCGGCGCGACCATGTCGGGCCCGGGCCTCGGGTCGACAAGGCTCCTCTGAGGATCAGGGTGGCCAGAAGTATGAGACTGATCGCCAGGCCTCCATGCACGGCGGCATTCAGGCGCAGGGTCCCTTGATCCACCTCGATACCGTCGACGAGCGCGAACCGGATCTGGGGGTCGAACAGGGCCGTCCAAACCCCCCGCATCCGATCATCAGCGCTCTCTGGCCCCATGGCAATCCGGTCCCAGGCCAGGCTCCGACCTGTGTTGTGGAGCCAGGCCCACCAGAAGCTGGCGGTGATAGCGACGCCCGCGAACCGTCGGACGTGGCTGAAGAAGCCTCGAGCCGAGCTGGCAGCCGTCAGGAGAGCCAGGGCGGTGGCTCCGGCCACCCATGGTGTGATGGTCGCGGCATATCGGTGGCCCATCCGGAGCACGCCGGGCCAATCATCCGGTCCGGCCGGGAGGTACAGCACGCTCAGGGCGACGCCGGTGACGGCCAGCACCGTCATCAGGGCCAGCCACGAGGCGGCTAGTCCGGCCACCAGCCGCCGCTCCAGCATTCGGGGGCCTTGGGGAGCCAGGCGAGGGTGGAGGGCGGCCAGGAGACCGGTGCCGGCCGGCAGGACGAAAGTGATCAGCCCGATGAGCACCCAGTCGATCGACGAGCGAACGTTGAGGACCTGTGCGGGCTCAGCCGGCCCGGCCGGCGAGATGTCGGTGGTGTGCAGCTCGGTGCCCCCGGCCAGCGACAGAGCTATGCCCAGCACGCCGACGAATGCGACCAGCACCGCCGTCGACCCAGCGGTCCGCACCAACCAACGTCGGCGAACGCGACGGCTGACCCGGTCGGCGAGATCGGCCGGCGGCTGGGTGGGTACCTCGGTGGCGAACGCGCCACGAAGCCGGTCAGCGAGGTCGACGGTCATGGCGGCGTTCCCAGGTCAGTGGCCAGGTTCTTGAGGGCCCGGTGTAGGTGGGTCTTCACCGATCCGGCGCTGAGATCCAGCGTGTCAGCGATCTGCTCGACGGTGAGGTCGCCGTAGAAGCGGAGAACGATGCACTCACGTTGCCTTCGGGCCAGGCGGCGGACGGCGTCGATCAGATCAGGGTCGGGTAGCTCGACTGGTTCGACGGCGGCCGGGGCCCGTTGGCCGCTCTGGATGCGGCGGCCGGTGATCAGGCGTCGGATCGATGAGCGGCTGAGGTTGACCACGGCCCGTTGGAGCCAGGCCGGTGCACTCATCGGGTCGCGGAGCGTGTCCCACGACTCGGCCAGCCGCACGAACGCGTCCTGAACGGTCTCCTCGGCCAGGCGCTGGTCACCGAGCAGCCAGTAGGCGGTGGTCACCAGGCTCGACCACTCGGAGGCGAACAAGCGGTCGAGGGCGTCAGCCCGCTCGGGAGCCGCGGCCGGCTCCGCCGGTGTCGTGTCGTCCACCACGAAGTTAGGACGACTGAGAGGCCGGAAACGTTGACACTCGGAGGGGATCTCTCCTACTGGCTCTCGGCGGCCTGGCCGGCGAGATCGCGGACCCGGTCTCGGCTGCGGCGGCGTGAGGTCATGAGGTACCCGGCCCCCACGAACAGGAGGAGGCCGAGGATGGCGCCAATCAGGCTGCCGCCCCGAAATCCGGGACCTTCGACGTCGAGGATGCGGTCGCCGGCGTGGGCACCGTTGCCGTTGCCCATCACGATGCGGAGGGTGGCCAGGTTGGGGAGGCTCAGCACGCAGGCGACGGCGAAGAACACGACCGCCCGCTTCAGTCCGTCGCGGTAGCGCCAGCCGAGGATGAGCACGAAGAGGGGCAGGATGATGAAGACGAGCCCAATGATCAGACCCACGAAGCTGCCCATCATGAGACTGCCGTCGACCACACCCCCGATCCGCTGGGCCCACCAGCGGGGGATGACTGCTGACCCCACGGCCACCGTGACGGCGACGGCGGCAACGATGAGCACGACGCGGACCAGGCGGGACCCGATCGAGGGTCCGGCCGGGGGTGCCAGTGTGTCGTCATCAGCCATGGTCTTGTCTCCCTCGTCAGCCCAGGAACAGACGGTAGGCGGGGTTGTCGGTCTCACTCCAGTAGCGGTAGCCGACGGTGGTGAGGAAAGCCTCGAAGTCGTCGTGTTCGTCGGCCGGGACCTGCATGCCGACCAGTACGCGTCCGTAGTCAGCGCCGTGGTTGCGGTAGTGGAACAGGGAGATGTTCCAGCTGGGGCCCATGGCATCGAGGAAGCGGAGCAGGGCGCCGGGGCGCTCGGGGAACTCGAAATGGTAGAGGAGCTCGTCGTGAGCGTGGCCGGACCGGCCGCCCACCAGGTGCCGGAGGTGGACTTTGGCCAACTCGTCGTCGGTGAGGTCAAGGGTGTCGAACCCGGCGTCCCGAAAGGTTTCGGCGATCTCGACCGCGTCCTGGCGGCGACGGATCTGGATGCCCACGAACACGTGGGCTTCACTAGGATCGCCGATCCGGTAGTTGAACTCGGTGACATTGCGGTCGCCGACCGCCCCACAGAATTGGCGGAAGCTTCCGGGCCGCTCGGGGATGGTGACGGCGAACACGGCCTCGCGCTGCTCACCGATCTCGGCCCGTTCGGCCACGAAGCGGAGGCGGTCGAAGTTCATGTTGGCGCCGGTGGCGATCACTGCGAAGGTCTGGCCGGTCACCCCGGTGCGTTCCACGTAGGCCTTGGCCCCGGCCACCGCCAGGGCGCCGGCGGGCTCGAGGATGGCCCGGGTGTCGGTGAACACGTCCTTGATCGCCGCACAGGCCTGGTCGGTGTCGACGCGGATGATCTCGTCGACAACGTCGCGAGCGAGCCGGAAGGTCTCCTCGCCCACCAGCTTCACCGCGGTGCCGTCGGAGAAGAGCCCCACGTCTTCGAGCTCGACCCGCCGGCCCGCTTCGATTGACCGGGCCATGGCGTCGGAGTTCTCGGTCTGGACGCCGATGATCTTCACCTCGGGTCGGAGCTGTTTCACATAGGTGCCGACGCCTGCGATGAGGCCGCCTCCGCCGATGGGGACGAACACCGCATCGAGAGGTCCGGTGTGTTGGCGCAGGACCTCCATCCCGATGGTGCCTTGGCCGGCGATCACGGCGGGATCGTCGAAGGGGTGCACGAAGACCAGGCCCCGTTCGTTCGCCAGCTTCTCGGCGTGGATGAACGCCTCGCTGTAGGACTCGCCCTCTAGTTGGACCTCGGCCCCTCGTTCGGTCACGGCGTCGACCTTGAGGGCGGGGGTGGTGACGGGCATGACGATCACCGCCCGACAGCCCAGATGCTGGGCGGCGAGGGCCACCCCCTGGGCGTGGTTGCCGGCTGACGAGGCGATCACACCCCGTTCGAGCTCGGAAGCGCTCAGCTGGGCCATCTTGTTGTAGGCGCCGCGAATCTTGAAGGAGAAGACGGGCTGGAGGTCTTCGCGCTTGATCAACACCCGATTGTCGAGACGCTGGCCCAGCAGGTGAGCATCGTCGAGAGGGGTCTCCTCGGCGACCTCGTACACCCGGGCGGTGAGGATGCGCTTCAGGTACTCGGTGTGGGGCACCGCACCAGTGTGCCGCGGGTGACCCTTCGGCCAGTTCCCTCGGCCGTTGTGTGGCGGAGGTGGACGGGAATCGAACCCGCCGTACGAGGATCGCTCGTACCACCCGCTTTGAAGGCGGGGGAGCCCACCAGGCGCTCGGACACCTCCACCAGCGACTATAGGTTGAGCGAGTCCCTCAAAGGTGGTCGGAGCAGCCAAATCGACAGCCATATCGTTGACGGAGCCATTGGCTGAGCACTTTCGATGAGGTCCAACCAGTCTTCATCTGCTGCTGCGGAGGATGATTTCGAGCTGGGGCACGCTGTTGTCACGCCATCAAACTGGCGAGCGACAATCAGGGTCCAACAGGCCGCCGTTGCCACCAGGGGTGACGGCCTCGCCTCGGCCGCCGTCGTTGCCGAGCATGGTTGTTGTGCGTTCGCAGTCGGACCTGTTCCCGGCCTGCGATGGCGGCGTGCGGTTCCCACGGACCAGAGTGGGACAGATTCTCTGAAACACCGGCAAAGCATTGTCGCTGGGCGTCGCCAGCATGCCGGGTGTGAAGAAGTTCACCCTGATCTATCACGGCCACCAAACGCCGAGGGTTGAGTTCGAGGCGGCTTGGAATGGTTGGTTCGAACGGCGTGCAACGAGCTTCGCTGAGGTCGGCCACATGTTCGGGCCTGAGCGCCAGATCAGCAACGATGGGATAGTCGACACACCCCCAACCGACCAACAACCCCGATTTCTGCATCCTGCTAGACATGATTGGCCTCGGCGAACTCGACACCACCGGCCAGACCCTCATTGCTGACAAGGGCTATCGGCGAGCCAGCTTCGAGACCGACCTCAACACCGCCGGTATCCCTCTGCTCCAACCCACCCTCGAAACCGAGACAGCTCGCACTCGAGGACGCCACCTCAGAGGGTTCCGCCGAATCATCGAATCGGTCCTTGCTTTCGCCGCTGCCATCTGGCTCAACGAAACCACCAACCAACCCGGCCCCGCCCGCTCACTGATCGCCTACGACCGCTGACCCCTTGGATCCAACCGTCTAGCCGTGAGGCGGTGGGTTGGCCTTCGCCGGTCGGCCCCAGCCTGGCTGGAGTGAGGTCGGCTTCCGGGGTCGGGGTTGCATCGGGACGACCCGCCGGTATGGTCAGCGCACCGGTCCGCCGGTTCTCGGGTCAGTCGACCCTGACACTTTCGCCGTGTCGCAGCACTTCCCCCTCTTGTGTCTTCGTCGCGCCTGGAGGTCCGGTGCTCATCGTGTGTTGGTCGTGGAAGGGGGGCGTTGGCACCTCTGTGTCGGTCGCCGGTTCGGCTCTGGCGGCGGCGCCGTCCGGTTGTCTCATCGTCGATCTGGCTGGTGACCAAGCCGCGGTGTTCGGGTTGCCCGAATCCGCCGGCCCTGACTTGGCCGGATGGTTGGATGCGGCCCATGCCCCCGTCGACGGCCTCCCCCGCCTGGAGAGGGCGGTTACCGACGGGCTGGCGCTGGTCACAGGCCCGATCGGCCACGGGATGCCGGGTGAACGGCTCCGACTGTTGGCTGAGGTCCTGAGCGCTGATTCCCGGCGGGTCATCGTCGACGCCGGCCGTCTCGAATCCGAGGGTCCGGTGCCGCCTCTGGTGCAGGCGCTGATGGATCGGGCCGACCAAGCCTTGTTGGTGACCCGGGCTTGCTACCTGGCCCTCCGCCGATCCGTCGGCGGTCGGCCCCGACCCACCGGCGTCATCCTGGGTGTCGAGCCGGGGCGCGCCCTCGGCACCGACGACGTGGCCGCCTCGGTTGGGGCCCCGGTTGTCGCTCGGGTGGCCATCGAGCCGGCTGTGGCCCGGGCGGTGGACGCGGGCCTGTTGTCGTCCCGCCCGCCCCGGTCCCTGGTGAAGGCCTTGAAGGGGGTGGTCGAGTGACCTGTCCCCAACTCATCGACGAGCTGCATCGTCTGGTGGCCGGTTCCCCTGAGGGGTACGCGGCGGCCGATCTGGCCGAGGAGGTCCGCTGCCGTGACCCCTTGTTGCCCGCGGCGTCGGTGGCACGGATCGTCGAGGCCGTCACGGCCCGGGTGGGTGGTCTGGGATCGCTCGAACCCTTGTTGGCCGATCCCGAGATCGACGAAATCATGGTGAACGCGGGGCCGGTGTGGGTGGAGCGCAAGGGTCAGCTCCAGGCCACCGGGCTGAGGCTCACCACCGCGGAGATCGAGGGGGTGGCCGAACGCATCCTGAGCCCGCTGGGGGTGGTCGTCGATCGGGCTCATCCCCTGGCCGACGCCCGACTCCCCGACGGGTCGCGGCTCAACGTCGTCCTCCCCCCGTTGGCGATCGACGGTCCTCACTTGACCATTCGCCGGTTCGGAGCCCGGGCCATCGACCTGGGCGATATCACCGGGCCCGAGGGCGTCGATCTCCTGGAGAGAGCGGTGGCCGAGCGACGCAACATCGTGGTCAGTGGCGGAACGGGCACCGGCAAGACCACGGTGCTCAATGCGCTGGCCGGCCGGATCGGGGTGGGGGAGCGGCTGGTCACCGTCGAGGACACCGCCGAGCTCCGACTACGCCACGACCATGTGGTCCGACTCGAGTCGCGGGCCCCCACGGCCGACGGGCCGGGCATCGACCTGCGGGTACTGGTGCGCAACGCCCTGCGTATGCGACCTGACCGGATCATCGTCGGTGAGGTCCGGGGCTCTGAAGTGCTCGACATGCTGCAGGCTCTGAACACCGGTCACGAGGGTTCGCTGACCACCGTTCACTCCAATAGCCCTGACGATGCGATCCGTCGGCTCGAGATGCTGGCTCTGGTTGCGGCTCCCGAACTGCCCTTGGTCGCGGTGCGCGAGCTCCTACACAGCACTATTGATCTGGTTGTGCACCTGGTGCGGCGGATCGACGGCTCGCGGCTGATCGCCGCAATGGCCGAGCCGGTGGCGGTGGAGAGGTTGGGCGACGACGGCGCCCGGATGACCCCGGTGGCAGTCGACCCCACGATCGGCCTGTCGCGGCCGGCACGGCGAGAGCTCTGATGACCGTGGTCTTGATCCTCGCCCTCGGTTTGCTGGTGGCCGGCCCGCCCATCGTGGGGCCCCGGTATCCGAGTGGGATCGAGGACGGGCTGCCGCGTCGCGTTGGCCCGCCTTCCTGGTTGTGGGTCGAGATGGATCGCTGCCTGCCGGGGGTCGACCCGGTAGCGGTCTGGCATACGGCCCGCTGGTCCAGTGCCGCGCCGGTGGGAGTGGGGCTGGTGTTCGGTTGGCCGGTTGGCCTGGGGTCGGGGTTGGTGGCCGCCGTGGTCGTGGCCGCCGGCTGGTGGATGACGCGGGGCCGCGCCGACCAGCAGCTCGAGGCCCAGCTACCCGCCCTCGTCGACGACCTGAGCCGGGCCACCCGGTCCGGTCAGTCGGTCGGGTCGGCCCTGCAGGCGGCTCGGGCTTCGCCTCCACTGGCAGCTGATCTGGAGGTCGTCAGCCGCGATCTGGCCGCCGGCCTGGGTACCCGCGAGGCTCTCGAACGGTGGCGCCACCACCGACCCCAGGTCGCGGTCGTGCTGGTGTGCACGGCGCTGACCCTGGCGGAAGGTTCGGGTGGTTCGCGCTCTCGGGCACTGGGGGCGGTGTCCGACACCCTTCGCGAGCGGCGCGAGCTGGCTGGGGAGGTACGGGCCCTCGCCTCTCAGGGGCGAGCATCAGCGGCGGTCCTGGTCGTTGCTCCCGTTCTCTTCGCCTTGGTTGGCACCGCCCTCGACGATCGGCTCGGATCCTTCCTCTTCGGTACACCCGCGGGTTGGTCGTGTCTCGCCAGCGGGGTTGCCCTCGACCTGGTGGGCGGATTCTGGATGGCTCGGCTCGTGAGGGATGCCCATGTCGTTTGAGTTGGTGCCGGCGTCCGATGCGCTGCTCGTGGGTGCGGGTCTGCTGGGTTTGGTGGGTGCGGGCCGGAGCCTCGGTTGGTGGGAACCGGTTCGCTCCGGGCCTCGGGGTGATCGCTCCGGGGCTCTCACGGGCCTGTCGGAGAGGTGGGCGGGGGTCGATCGCCGCCTCTTCCGGTTGGGGAGCTGGGCCGTGGGGGCCGCCGTTGTGGTGGGGGTCCTCGGTGTCGTATCGCCCCTGCTCGGCGTCATCGTACCCGTGCTCGTGGGTGCTCTGGGCTGGCGCCGGCGCCGGGCTCAGCAACAGCGTGAGCTCAGTAGGGCCATCGCTGACCTCCCGGAGGTGGCCGACCTGCTGGCCGTCGCGGCCTCGGCCGGGCTGACCCCTCACGCCATGCTCGATCTCCTCGCCGACCTGCTGCCCAACAACGCGGTGGTCAACACCCTGGCCGAGGCCCGGACCCGGGCGGCGCGGGGTGGCCGGTTGGCCGACGAGCTCGAGGCCCTCGCCCTCACCCAGCCGCGGCTGGGCTCTTTGACCTCGGCCCTTGGCGGGGCCGAACGGTTCGGCGCTCCGCTCGAACCTGCTCTGGTGATGGTCGCCCGCGACGCCCGCACCGGTCGCCGCCGCCAGGTCGAGGAACAGGCCCGCCGGCTTCCGGTCCGGCTCCTCTTCCCGCTCATTGTCTGTGTTCTACCCGCCTTCGTGCTGCTCACCGTCGTTCCGGTGTTGGTGGCCACGGTGGGTGATCTCGTCGGGTGACCGATGTCGCGGCCCCCGCCGCCTGATGAACCCACACGGAAGGACAAGTCATGATTCGAACCCGACACACCTGTTCCCGGGCGGCAACCGCCGGCTGGATGACCCTGCTCGCCGTCACCGGGGCGCTGCCCCGCGACGACCGGGGTCAGTCAACGGCCGAGTACGCCCTCGTGCTGCTCGCCGCGGCCACCATCGCCATGGTCTTCGTGGCCTGGGCGGGCGGCACCTCGCGCATCGGCGCCCTGCTCGACGGAGTGTTCGACTCCGTCATCTCGCGGATCCAGTGAAGCAGGGCAGGGACGAGGGCCAGGCCACGGTCGAGCTGGCCCTCGTCCTTCCCGTTGTGGTGCTGATGCTCCTACTGGTGATGCAGGTGGGACTCGTCATCCGCGACCAGGTAATGCTCGTCCACTCCGCTCGGGAGGCAGCCCGGGCGGCCGCCGTCGACGATGATTCCGGTGCGGCGCGCACTGGGGCCCTGGCCGGGTCCCGCCTCGACGGGGACCGGCTCGAGGTCAGTACCAGCGGGCGGGGTGAGGCCGGCAGCTATGTCACCGTCACCCTCACCTACCCGTCCCTGATCGACCTGCCCTTCGTGGGTCGGCTCATCGATGACATTGAGCTCGAGGCCAGTGCCACCATGCGAGTCGAGGAGAAGCCCTAGAACCAATGGGGACCGTCCGGCCCAGAGCCCCTCCCTCCGGACCGAATGGGGCAATCAACCCATCCCGGTAAATCACGGTCGCCGGCCCGTCGATGAACTGGGTATGGACGTCGAGGCCACTCAGCAGAAGCTGAACCGCCAGCCGACCAGTCGCGCCCACATCGAGGCGGGCGATGAAGCCTTTGCACGGCTCGAATCACCCATGGCCGAGCGGGTCCTGCGTCGCGCCCTGCTCCTGGAGCACGACTCGGCTGCGCCCGACCACGGCCTGGCCGACACGGCCCTCGAAGAGGTCGCCGTCGAGCTGGGAGTCCAGGCCGATCAGGTCCGCGGCGTGTTGGTGGATGAGCTCGAGCTGGGAGCCCGCTATGGACCCCGGATCGCCGACCGCCTGCTGGGGCCGGCCCTCACCAGGAGTCGGCGCATCGCATCGGGATCGGCAACCGACGTCGATCGCACCATGTACTGCTGGATGCTCAAGCACGAGGGCCTTCAGGCCCGCCGCCGCGACGGCACGGTCACCATCTGGGAGGGCGGAGACGATCAGTCCCGACTCAGCCGTGGGGTGTTGCGCACCCTGCCCCGAGTCGTGACCCGCACCAGGGCCGTTGCCGAGGACCGCCAACTCATCGAAATCGAGGGCGATCTGTGCCATTTCCGGCGGCGCCGGATGGTGGCCGCGGTGGCCGTTGTGGTGGTGGCGTTGGTGACCGGCCTGCTCATCGCCACCGGCTCGACCTGGGGTGTTGACGGCCTCGAGTTCCTGACCGGCTTCGGACCGATGGTGGCCGTCGGGCTCGGGGCCATCTCGACCGGCGCGGCGCAGGAGACCGAACGGGTCGGTGACGCTGTGCTGCGCGCCGTGGATGCCACCTGCCACCCCGAGCTGACCGAGCTCAACCGTCGCATGGAGGTCGAAGGTCGTACCCGAACCTCAGACGACGAGGGTCGACGGCCAGAGTCTCGGGGAAGCAGCCAACGTCGGCCCGGTCACCGGCGAAGGTTGCGGCACCATCCGATCGACCGCCGTATCGACGAACGGGGTGACGACCGCCGCCGGTCGCGGTCCTTCGGCGAACGGGTCTCGGGTCTACTCGACGAACTGGTCGAAGAGGCCCTGGACTAGGTTCTCACCGCCATGAGACAGACAGCTGCCTGTACCAGTCAGCCCACGACGGTGGGGTCCGGGATGTGGCGGCGGACCAGGTGCTGGAACAGGTGCCAGGCGTTGTTGGGCCGGCCCAGCTCGTCGTAGACCCGGCGGGCCATCTCGGCGCCGATGGGCTGGGCCCGATCGCCCATCTTCACGTGAATCTCGGCCACTCGTTCGGCGAGGATGTACCACCCCACCGCCTCGGCCACACTGGCTCCGACGGTGAGGAGGCCGTGGTTGCGCAGGATGGCCAGCCGCCGGGAGCCCAGGGTCTGGGCGAGGCGTTGGCCACCGTCGGTGCTGAACACCTGCACCTCTTCGTCGTTCCACACCGCCTGGTCCTCGTAGAAGGAGCAGGCCTCTTGTGAGATCGGATCGAACTCGCGCACCTCGGCCGAGAAAGAGGTACCCCACGGTGTGTGGGTGTGGGCCGCGCTGACCACGTCGGGACGGGCCTCGTGGAGGGGGGTGTGGATGTGGTGGGCCGCCGGGTTGATGCCCACGGTTGGGTCGTTCACCGCGTCGCCCTCGACCACGTTGCCCTGGGCGTCGATCAAGACGAGGTCGGCCACGGTGGCCTCGTGGAACGACACCCCGTAACGCAGGAGCCAGAGGCAGTTGGTGCGGATGGGGTCGCGGGCCGAGATGTGGCCGTCGCCCAGGTCGCCCCACCGGAAGGCTCCGAGGAGTCGGTAGCCCAGGGCGGCGTCTCTTTGGCGGCGGAGTCGTTCGGCCGTGGGGTCGGATTCGACCGGCTCGGTGGCCCGGGGGTCGATGGGTGCGAAGAGGTTGGCGGCGTCCATGGTGCCAGCGTCCACCCGCTGGGGTGTGGCGTCAATCGGCGGGCCCGTCGAGGACGGCGGCGAGGAGGTCGATGGCACCCGCCTTGTCGAGGGGGTCGTTGTTGTTGCCGCACTTGGGCGAGTGCACACACGAGGGGCAGCCGTCGACGCAGCCGCACTGGCTGATGACTTCGTGGGTGGCAGTCAGGTGGCGGGGCGCAGCTTCCCAGGCGAGTTCGGCGATGCCGGTTCCGCCCTGGTGGCCGTCGTGGATGAACACGGTGGGCCGGCCGGTGTCGGCCTGCATGGGGGAGGACACGCCACCCACGTCCCAGCGGTCGCAGATGGCGAAGAGGGGCAGTACTGCGATGGCGGCGTGTTCGACGGCGTGGAGGGTGCCCGGGATCTGGTCAGCGGAGAGTCCTACGTCGTCGAACAGCTCGGGCTCGTGGGTGTACCAGACGCCCCGGGTCTGGACGCTGACTGGTGTCAGCTCGAGGCTCTCGTGGCCGATCATGCGCCGGCTGGTGAGGTCGCGGATCTGGTAGCCGGTGATGAGGGTGGTGACCTCGACACTGCCCAGATGAAGATGGGTGCCGTGCCCGAAGGGGCGGGCGTCGTCGGTAGCGAGCACCGAGATCGACACGCTGGACCGGACGTGGGTGGAGATGTCGTCGGTACACGGTTCGACGATGGCGGTGCGGTCATGGTCGTCGAGCTCGAGGACCCGCCACGGTTGGCCCTGATGGAGATAGACGGCACCGGGATGGACGACGCTGTGGGCCCGTGCGCCGTCGACGGTTCCGATGAGGTTGTGGTCGGTGTCGACGATGCGGAACTCGGCCGAGGACCCCGAACGAAGACCGACCCCGTGAGCCGGGAAGCCGCGGCCATTCCACAGTCCGGTGGGTTGGTTGGTGCGGCCCCGGGGGCGGACGATGAGATCGTCGGAGCGGACCAGGTCGAGGATCATGTCGTCGAGCAGGCCGGGCCAGAATTTCTCGTCGTCGTGGGTGAGGGGCTTCTCGAAGGCTGCGCAACTGAGGTGGGGGCGGGCCACGAACCGGTTGGCCGGGTTGATGACCGCGGGTTCGGGTGGCCGAGTGAACACGTCGGACGGGTGGTGGACGTACCAACGGTCGAGCTGGTCGTCGCCGGCCACCAGCACTGCGGCCGACTGGGCACCGTCGCGGCCGGCCCGGCCCATCTGCTGCCAGAGGGACGCGATGGTGCCCGGGAAGCCGTCGATGACGCAAGCGTCGAGGCCGCCGATGTCGACCCCGAGCTCGAGGGCACTGGTGGCAACGACCCCGCGAATCCGGCCCTCGTGGAGGTCGTCTTCGATCTCACGGCGCTCGGCGGGCAGGTACCCGGCCCGGTAGCTGCGAAGGGTGGTCCCCAGATGGTCGGGGAGGTGGCGGCGGGCATCGGCGGCGAGCAGCTCGGTGCCGGCCCGGCTGCGGCAGAAGGCGATGGTCCGGTGGCCACTGGCCACCAGATCGGCCATGACCGACCCTGCCTCGCTTCGGGAGCTGGGGCGAGCGCCGCTGAGAACGTCGAGCACCGGTGGGTCGAGCAGGGCAACGAGCCGTTCGCCCTGGGGGGAGCCGTCGTCGGTGATCTCGAGCACGTCGAGGCCGCACAGTTCTGACGCCAGACGGCCCGGCTCGCCGATGGTGGCCGAGGTGAATACGAAGGTGGGCTCGGTGCCGTAGTGGGCGCACAATCGCCGGAGCCGCCGTAGTAGGTGGGCGACATGGGAACCGAAGATCCCTCGCAGCACATGGAGCTCGTCGATGACGATGTAGCGAAGGCGCTTGAGGAACGTGGCCCACCGGTTGTGGTGGGGGAGGATGCCGCCGTGCAACATCTCGGGGTTGGTGAGCAGCACGTTGGCGTGGCTGCGAACCCAGGAGCGTTCGTCGGGGGTGGAGTCGCCGTCGTAGGTGGCGGGCACGAGGCGGGGGATGTCGAGACGGTGGAGGGCCCGGAGCTGGTCCTGGGCCAGAGCTTTGGTGGGGAACAGGAGCAGGGCGGTGGTGGGGCGGAGGCCCGACACCGCAGCCTCGGCGATGGGGGCCTGGTAGCACAGCGACTTGCCCGAGGCGGTGCCGGTGGCCACCACGACCGACTGGCCCTGGCGGACGGCGTCGATGGCCTGGACCTGATGGGACCAGAAGTCGTCGACGCCGAGGCGGTCGCGGACTCCAGTGTCGAGGGGGTGGTGGAGCTCGGCGGTGACGGCAGCGCGGCCGGGCAAGGTCTCGAGATGGACGACCCGCCCTTCAGCCTGGAGGCGATCGAACAGGGCGGGGAGCTCGGATTCGGGGAGCTCGGTGACCGCCATGGGGGAATCCTAGGGCAGCCCAGTGACAGACGACATGGGTGGAATTACGAGCGTGGTCCACGGAGGGTGGGGGGGTAGCGCATACTCTCGGTCTGTGAGCACGGGACGGTTGGTCGAGCTGGAGTTCCCGGCCCGCACCGACTATGTGAGCCTGGCTCGGGTGGTGGTAGCTGCGGTGGCCGGCGTCGAGGAGGGCTTCAGCGACGCGAGCGTCGACGATCTGCGCGTAGCCGTGTCCGAGGCCACGACCAACGCGGTGGAGGCCACCTCAGCGGCGGCCCTGGGCGAGACAGGGGCGGAGACCGCGCAGAGGGTGGGGGTCGAGTGCCGCCTTTTCGACGATCGGGTCGAGATCCAGGTCACCAATCACGGTCACGGTTTCGATTTGCCGGCCCAGCCCCAGATGCCAGAGCTCGAAGAGGAGGGCTGGTTGCCCGACGGTGGTTTCGGGCTGCCACTCATGATGCTGTTGGCCGACGAGCACGAGTTCGACACCCACGACGAGGGCACCCGCGTGAAGCTGGTCAAGTACATCGATCGCGTCTTCTGAACCGGCTCGCCGATTCACGGCCAGTCAACAGCGGGGCTACTGTCTGGCCAGTGGCGGACGATGATCGCGTGAAGCAATCACGGCGATAGCGTGAGCGGGCTCGATGAGCCGGCGCGTGCCCGACCTCTCGAGGGCTTTGTACTCATGGCTGGACATCCCGACATCACCACTCGTCCCACCTGGATCGGTGGCAAGAGCCGTCTGGCCCGTGGTGTCGCACAGCCCGTGGCCCGGTTCCTCAGCATCGAGGCGGCCGGTGGCATTCTGCTTCTCCTCGCTACTGGGGTGGCTCTGATCTGGGCGAACTCACCGTGGCACGGGTCCTACGAGGATCTCCTCCACACGGAATTCGTCCTCGGCATCGGGGGTTGGGAGTTCACCGAGCACGGCCACCCGTGGACCTTCGAATTGCTGGTCAACGACGCCCTGATGGCCGTCTTCTTCTTCGTCGTCGGCCTCGAGATCAAACAAGAGCTGGTGGTCGGCGAGCTCAGCGATCCAAGGGCGGCGAGCCTGCCCGCCGTAGCCGCCCTGGGCGGCATGGTCGTGCCGGCCGGCATCTACCTCATGCTGAACTCCTCGGGCAGCGGATCGGCCGGTTGGGGAATCCCGATGGCCACCGACATCGCCTTCGCCGTCGGCGTGGTCGCCCTGCTGGGCAAACGGGTGCCGTCCTCGCTCAAGATCTTCCTGTTGACCCTCGCCATCGTCGATGACATCGGTGCCATCGCCGTAATCGCCATCTTCTACAGCGAAGGGATCAGCTTCGGTTGGCTCGCCGCCGCGATTGTCCTCATGGTTGTCGCGGCGGTCATGAAGCGGGCCCGGGTCTGGTACATCCCCGCCTACGTGATCGTGGGCGTCGTGATCTGGTTCGCCACCTTCCAGTCCGGGGTGCACGCCACCATCGCCGGTGTGGCCATGGGCCTGCTGTGCCCAGCCCGCCCCCTCCACCGTCAGGCCCGTACCGCCGAGGTCATCGACAAGCTCGAGCGTTCCAGCACCCTGAACGCCAACGCCATCCGCGAGGCCTATTTCGATCTGAAGGAGTCGGTGTCGGTGGCCGAGCGGCTCGAGACCCTGCTCCACCCGTGGACCTCCTATGTGGTCATCCCGGTGTTCGCCCTGGCCAACGCCGGCCTCGTCATCACCGCCGACGGCCTGTCTGACGCGGCGAGCTCCACGGTGACCCTCGGCGTGGTCCTGGGTCTGGTGGTCGGCAAGACGATCGGTGTGGCCGGCGCCACCTGGATTGCTGCCCGCCTCGGTCTGGCTCCTCTGCCGGTCGGTGTGCGGGTCCTGCACCTGGCGGGTATCGGCATGATCGCCGGTATCGGCTTCACCGTCGCCATCTTCGTGGGCGGTCTCGCCTTCGAAGATCCCACCCTGGCCGACCAGTCCCTCCTGGGCATCCTGATCGCCTCGGTCATCGCCGCCATCTGTGGTTCGGTCATGCTCACCGCCGCGGGGAACAACACCATCGAGGTGCCCGCCGAGGAGTACGACGAGATGGTCGACACCGGCGACCTCGTTCCCTCCGGCGGCGATTGAGGCCGGGCTTGCCAGGCCGTGGCCCGAGAGGCCTGGCGCCGCAGGCGTCCGGAGCAGGAACCTGGTGCGCGCGTCGCGGCGTGGCTTTCCTCCGGTACGGTGCTCAGGTCCCGAGCCTGGAGGCCGATGGCGGATCATGTGATCTCGTTCCGGCCTTCTGGTCGGGAGAGTTGATTGACAGTATCCCCCTGATCCGCGTTCCCTAGGTCCAATGCCCTCATCCCTCGTCATCGTGGAGTCCCCAGCCAAGGCCCGGACGATCTCCGGGTATCTCGGCGACGACTATGTGGTCGAATCGTCTATTGGTCACATCCGCGACCTCCCCCGCAACGCGGCCGATGTCCCCGCTGCCTACAAGGGTGAGAAGTGGGCGCGGCTGGGCATCGACGTCGACAACGACTTCAAGCCCCTCTATGTCGTCAGCAACGACAAGAAGGACCAGGTCAAGAAGCTGAAACAGCTTCTCAAGGACGTCGACGAGCTCTACCTCGCCACTGATGAGGACCGCGAGGGTGAGGCCATTGCCTGGCACCTGATCGAGGTTCTCAACCCCACGGTTCCGGTCCGGCGGATGGTGTTCCACGAGATCACCCCCGACGCCATCCAGGACGCCATCGACAACCCCCGCGATCTCGATCGTCGCCTCGTCGATGCCCAGGAAGCCCGCCGCATGCTCGACCGTCTCTACGGGTACGAGGTGTCACCGGTTCTGTGGAAGAAGGTCATGCCCCAGCTGTCAGCGGGGCGGGTCCAGAGTGTGGCCACCCGGATCGTGGTCGAGCGTGAGCGTGAGCGCATGGCGTTCGTGTCGGCGTCGTACTGGGACCTGACCGCCACGTTCAGCGGCACCGTCTCTGGCGGAAGCAACACTGCCCATTCATTCGAGGCCACCATCGTCGAGCTCGACTCGAAGAGGGTGGCCACGGGCCGCGACTTCGGTCAGAACGGTCAGCTGAGCCGCGACGATGTCGCTTTGCTCGATGCTGGGTCGGCCCAGGATCTGGCGTCTGACCTCGACGGCAAAGCGTTCACCGTGAGGTCGGTGGAGTCGAGGCCCTACCGGCGTCGGCCGGCGGCGCCTTTCATGACCTCGACCTTCCAGCAGGAGGCGGGTCGCAAGCTGCGCATGTCATCGGCCCAGGCCATGCGGTCGGCCCAGAGCCTGTACGAGCAGGGCTATATCACCTATATGCGTACCGACAGCACGACGCTGTCCGATACCGCCATGTCTGCGGCCCGCGCCGAGATCCGTGAACGCTACGGCGCCGATCATCTGCCCGATACTCCCCGCGTTTACACCAAGAAGGTCAAGAACGCCCAGGAGGCCCACGAGGCCATCCGTCCGGCCGGCGATGTGTTCAAATCGCCCCAGGACGTGGCCAGCGAGGTCAACGGTCAGGACGCCCGGGTCTACGAGCTGATCTGGCAGCGCACCATTGCCTCCCAGATGACCGACGCCACGGGTGAGACCCGGCAGCTCCGGCTGGCCGCAGCCTCCTCGCGGGGCCAGGACGTGGTGTTCGGCGCTTCGGGCACCGTCATCGCTCACCAGGGATTCCGGCGGGTCTACGTCGAGAGTCAGGACGACGGAGATTCCCAGGACGAGAACGAGCGCCGCCTGCCCAACCTGACCGAGGGCGATGAGGCCACCGCCTCTGACCTCAGCGCCGATGGTCACGAGACCCAGCCGCCCTCTCGCTACACCGAGGCCTCCTTGGTCAAGCGGATGGAGGAACTGGGTGTCGGCCGCCCGTCGACCTACGCGTCGATCATGGGCACGATCCAGAACCGTGGCTATGTCTGGAAGAAGGGTTCGGCGCTGGTGCCGTCGTTCACCGCCTTCGCGGTGATCAGCCTGCTCGAACAGCATTTTCCCGGCCTGGTCGACTACGCCTTCACCGCCCGGATGGAGGACGACCTCGACAGCATCGCCAGCGGCTCGCGCCAGGCTGTCCCCTGGTTGAGTAACTTCTACTTCGGCGACGAGACCGGCCCTCCCGCCCCCAACGGCGCGGCGAACGGCGACACCAACGGTCACGGCCGCGACGGCCTCCAGCAGATGGTCTCCGAGCGGCTGGGCGACATCGATGCCCGGGCCGTCAACTCGATTCCCATCGGTCCCGACGAGAACGGCGAGCTGATCGTGGCCCGGGTCGGTCGCTACGGCCCCTACCTCCAGCGGGGCGAGGACAACGCCGGTATCCCTGACGATCTGGCCCCCGACGAGCTCACCCTCGCCAAGGCTGTCGAACTGATCGAGGCCCCCTCGGGCGACCGCCAGTTGGGCGAGGATCCCGAGACGGGGATGCTCGTTTATGTGAAGGCGGGACGGTTCGGTCCGTACGTGCAGATGGGCGAGGTGTCCGACGACGGCCCGAAGCCCAAGACCTCATCCCTGTTCCAGAACATGTCGGTCGAGACCCTCACCTTCGAAGAGGCGATGAAGCTGCTGTCGTTGCCCCGGGTCATCGGAGCGCACCCCGAGGACGGCGAGGAGATCACCGTCCTCAACGGTCGCTACGGGCCCTACCTCAAGAAGGGCAATGATTCCCGGTCGCTCGAATCCGAAGAGCAGCTGTTCACGATCACTCTCGACCAGTGCGTGACGATCTTGGCCCAGCCCAAGCGGCGTCGTGGTCAGACAGTGAAGCCGCCGCTCAAGGAGCTGGGTGTCGACCCCATCTCCGAGAAGCCGATGGTGGTGAAGGAAGGCCGCTGGGGCCCCTATGTCACCGACGGCGAGACCAATGCGTCGCTCCGCAAGGGCGACGATCCCGAAGAGATCGACGATGTCCGAGCCTCGGAGCTGCTGGCTGACCGTCGTGCTCGTGGCCCGGTGAAGAAGAAGGCCACCAAGAAGAAGGCCACCAAGAAGAAGGCCGCCAAGAAGAAGACCGCCGCCAAGAAGAAGGCCACCAAGAAGAAGGCACCTGCCAAGAAGAAGGCACCTGCCAAGAAGGCCGCGGAACCGGCCCCCTCCGAGGACGAGGGCTAGCCGCGGGGTACTCGTCCCCGCTGACCGGTTGACTTCGACTTCCTACCCCTTCCGAACCTGAGGCCGATCGTGTCACTGGCGACGCGATTCGCCTCATCCTGGGTGGCCGCGAACCCCGCCGGTCCTCTAGCCTCTCCAGCGTGAGTCCGGGCAGCTCCTCGCTGACCGACCGTGAGCCGGCCGGTGACGAGGCCGAGGGGGCGGTCGGCGATCCCCCGACCCCTGAGGGGTCGGCCAATCCGCCTGCCATCGAACGCCTCTTCGGATCCACCGGCTTCTTCCGTCTGTGGCTGGCCCAGGTCCTGTCGGCCACCGGCGACTGGCTGGGCCTGGTTGCCATCACCGCGCTGGCTGCCCGTATCGGTGAGGAGTCGGCGGGGGTGGCCATCGGCTTCGTGCTGTCGGCCCGCATTGCCCCCGGCTTCTTCCTCGGACCGGTCGCGGGGGTCATCGTCGACCGGGCCTGGCGGAAGCGGCTTCTGGTCACCTGCGATATCGGCCGGGCCCTGGTCCTGGCCACCCTGCCCTTCGTCGACACCATCGCCGGGCTCGTCGTGGCTTCGCTGGTCCTCGAGATCTTCACCTTGCTCTGGGCCCCAGCCAAGGAGGCCAGCGTTCCCCACCTGGTCCCCCAGGAACGGCTGACCCAGGCCAACTCCCTGTCCCTCATCGCCGCCTACGGCACCTTCCCTCTCGGGATCGGCCTGTTCGCCCTGTTCGCCAAGGCCGGCGACTGGCTCGAAGAGGGCGGCCTGGCCGAGCTCATCAACGCCGATCAGGTCGGCCTCGCCCTCTACGCCGACAGCCTCACCTTCTTGGCCGCGGCGGCGATCATCGCCAGCCTCCACCTGCCCCGCCGCACCCGGGCCGAACGCAAGCACGCCGGCCTGGGCTGGGCCAGTGTGCGCGGCGGCATCCGCGACACATTCCAAGAGCTGGGCGATGGCCTGCGCTTCATCGTGTCGGACCCGGTCGTGAGGGCGGTCAACGCTTCCCTTTCCACCGGACTGGTCGGTGGGGCGATGCTGGTGCCGCTCGGACCGATCTTCCTCGACGAAGTGGTGGGTGCGGGCCCATCGGGATTCGGCTTGTCCATGTTCAGCCTGGGCATGGGGGTGGCGGTGGGCGTCGGTCTTCTCTCCTTGTTCCAGAACCGGATCCCCAAGGTCAGGGTCTTCGTAGGCTGTGTGTTCGGCGCCGGCCTGGCCCTGCTGTTCGCGGCGTCTTCCACCACCCTCGGCCCGGTCATCGCCGGCGTCTCCCTGCTGGGAGTGTGCGCCGGCGGGGTCTACGTCCTGGGGTTCACCCTCCTCCAGGAGCAGGTGGCCGACGAGTTCCGGGGCCGGATCTTCTCCGCCCTCTACACGGTGGTGCGTCTCTCGGTCCTGATCGCCTTCGCCATCGGCCCGTTCCTGTCGCAGGCCCTGGGCGAGCTGTCCGACGCAGTGTTCGACGGGACAGCCAGCCCCTTCGGGTTCGTCATCGCCATCCCCGGGGTGCGCCTGACCCTGTGGTTGGGGGCCATCATCATCGTGGCCGCCGGGTTCGTGGCGATGTGGTCGCTCCGGGCCGGACGACCACCCCGGACGACCTCGTGACTGCCCGGTGGATCGCCTTCGAGGGCGGTGACGCCAGCGGAAAGAGCACCCAGGCCCGATTGCTGGCGGATCATCTCGATGCCGTTCTGACCCTCGAGCCCGGGGGCACCGAGCTGGGCCAGGCCATCCGGAGTCTGGTGCTCGATCCCCGGTGGGCGCCGGTCGATGATCGGGCCGAGGCTCTGCTCTACGCGGCTGACCGGGCCCAGCATCTGGCCGAAGTCGTCCTCCCTGCCCTCGAAGCAGGTCGTCATGTGATCTCGGATCGATCGGTGGCATCCTCTCTCGCCTACCAGGGCGGGGGCCGGGGTCTGGGGGTCGACGAGATCGGCCAGCTCAACGACTGGGCCACCGGCGGTCGGCGCCCCGACGCTTATCTGTTCCTCGTCGTCGAGGGCGAGGTTGCCACCGAACGGTTGGGTGATGACCTCGACCGGCTCGAACAGGCCGGTGACGAGTTCCATCGCCGGGTCGACGCCACTTTCCGCGAGTTGGCCGACGGGTCCGCCGACTGGGTCCTCGTCGACGGCCACGGCACCATCGACGAGGTGGCCGCACGGGTGCGGAGCGCCCTCGAGCCCATCCTTCGGTCATGACGGTCACCGACGTCTGGGCCGACGTGGTCGGCCAGCCCGAGGTGGCCGAACAGCTCCGGGCCGCGGTCAGTCGACCCGTCCACGCCTACCTGTTCGTGGGCCCCCGCGGGGCGGGCAAGCGGAGGGCTGCCGCCGCCTTCGCTGCCGACCTGCTCGCCGCCGGCGTGGACAACCCGGTCGACGCCGAACGTCACCGTCGCCTGGCCCTCGCCGAAGCCCATCCCGACCTACTCGTCATCGAACCCGAGGGGGCCCAGCACCGGGGTGAGGAGGCCAGGCGGATCATCACCGAGATGACCCGGTCGCCCGTCGAGGGGTCGCGCAAGATCGTGGTGGTCGACCGGTTCGAGGCCCACATGCCCCAGGTGCCGGCCATGCTGCTCAAGACCGTGGAGGAGCCGCCCCCGCCGTCGATCATCGTTCTCCTGGCCGAGGAGGTCACGCCTGAGCTGGTCACCCTCAACAGCCGGTCGGTGACGGTGGAGTTCGGCCCCGTCCCTGTCTCCGCCATCGAGGCCCGCCTGATCGAGGAAGGCGTCCACGTCGAGCACGCCCAACTGGCGGCGGCGGCGTCGATGGGCGACCTCGGTCGAGCCCGCCTGCTGGCTACCGACGCGGGCCTGGCCGGCCGGCGCCACGCCTGGTTCACCGCGGCCGATCACCTCGACGGAACCGGTGTGGCGGTGGGGCGATTGGTCGATGAGCTGAGGTCGCTGGTCGACGAGGTCGAGGCCCCCCTCAAGGAGCGCCAGGAAGGCGAGCTGGTCGCGCTCGAGGAGAGGGTCGAGAAGTATGGGGAGCGGGGTTCGGGCCGCAGCCAGCTGACCGCTCGACACAAGCGGGAGAGCCGGATGGTACGCCTCGATGAGCTGCGCTTCGGCCTCGGGACGCTGGCTGGCCGGTACCGCGACGCCCTAGCCGAGCGCCGGGTGCCCGAGTACGCGGAGGCCGTCGACCGCATCAACTCGGCGGCCGAAGCTCTCTACCGGAACCCCAACGAGGTGCTCCTGCTCGAGGGCCTGTTCGTGAGCCTGCCGATCCTGTCGCGGTGGGCTGGCCGACACTGAAATCGGGTCGCCGAACCCACCGGTGGCGCTGGTAGCGTTGATCCTCACGCCCGGGTAGCTCAGTCGGCAGAGCAATTCACTCGTAATGAATAGGTCAGGAGTTCGATTCTCCTCCCGGGCTCAAAGCCGCGTGTTTCGGAGGGTTTCGGTCCTGTGGCGATAACCCGTTGCAGTGCTGGAGCGCCTGCGAGGAGGGCGTTTGGGTCGCACAGCGTTACTACAGCGATTCATTGGACCTTGACCAACCACAGAAATCTAGCGAGGCGCCTGCGTTTCGTTGCATGACGCCGAGTCCTCTGGTTCGTACGGAGGGTCCGAAGTCGGCGGGGGACGGTCCCGGGTCACATTGGGGTGGGACGCAGAGATGGTCCACCACACGTGGCATCCGGTATCGGCACGGGTGGTGCGGGGTCGAGGGCGGTGCCGCGGAACCGTTCTGTCCGGGATTCTTGGTTGTTTTTGGTTGGAATTCCCGGACAGAAGGCCGCTGTGGGACCAACCGGCAATGCCGGTGACCGAGCAGAACCCTGGTGGAGAGCCGGCCCAGTGTCTCGGCACGGTTGGGGCCGTGGTGGGCGCCTTGGCAGCACCAGGAGAGAGCGTTGCCGGAAGGAAAGCGCAAACCGTCCCGTGGGTGTCATCGGGTGGCGGAATAGCGGTACCGAACCAGGAGCCCGTCCTCGATCGCCCTCAACGCCGCCTCGCTCTCCCGGCGGCCCTGCTCGTAGGCCTCGTCACCAATCGCGGCTCGTAGGGCCGCTTCGTGTCGTTCACCGGCAGCGATCCAACGAAGCTGAGTAGCCCGATACTCCACGGTCTCATTGCGGGCTTCGACATCGACGAAGCCTGCTGTCGTGAGCAGGCTCTGGTAGCTGGTCCGCACCGCGGTGGCGGGCGGACCGTTACGGTTGGCCCGGCGCCGAGACGACGGCGACAGACCCGGTGTCGGTTGAATCGTGTGAAACACAATGCGTCCCCCGGGCCTCAGTACCCGCCTGCATGCTCTCAACACGGAGAGCTTGCGACTGAGTCAACACAACACATCGGCTTGGACTATCGCGTCGACCGATCCGGACATGAGAGGGATCGACTCGGCATCGGCTTGGATGGCCCAGGTGAGTTCGGACAGCCCGTCAAAGGATCCTCGTTGGCGAGCGACACGGACACCCTCGGCCACGGGATCCAAGCTGATGACAGCACACCCGTGTTTCTTCGCGAGATACAGACCTGGGAAACCGCATCCGGCGCCGATGTCCAACAGCAGATGCCCGGGGCCAAGAGCGAGGTCCTCTCCGATTTCGTCGGCCTGGGCCGGCGTTGTGTACCCGTTGGCCTGATAGTCAGTGCCAAGAGCCTCCATCTCGGTCGCGAGAAGTACTGGTTGGCCGCCCACCGCGTGCCGTTGAACGAACCGCTTGTTGTCGACCATGCCACCCCTCGATCCGACGGTACTTGAACGGTCGCAGTTGCGTTCAGAGATCGGCCCACCCAAGTGGTCACCGGCCCCACCGCCTACTGGCGAGCGTCTGGGACCAGGTTAGAGGTGCCCGCTGACGCCCTTGGCCCCTACCCCTATGCCGCGCCGCGAGACCACACTCAAATGCCGGATAGTGCTCTCTCCCGAGCTCCTGAGAAGCCGGTGATTCCAGTGGTCAGGGACCACGGCGGGACAAGGAGCAGCCACACGGCCGGCCGCCGACGGCTGGGCTGGTCTCAGAGTAGGCGGGCGTCGGTGAGAACGGGCCAGGGGACAGCGCCGACCCGGGGGATGCGTTGCTGGTGCAGTACCTCGAATCCTGACTGGCGGAGCAGTCGGCGCATCTGATGGGGGGCCAGAGCCCGGATCGTCCGGCCGCTGGGGGCCGTGATCCCTCGGATCAGGCTCTCGGCGCGGCTGGTGAGCGTGGCGATGGACGCAATGATGAGTCGTCCGTCGGGTCGTAGAACCTCGGCCAGCCCTTCGAGGGTCTCAGCTTGGTGGTGGTACCAGTGGAACGATTCGGTGCAGACGACCGCGTCGATCGATGACGGTGCCAACGGGAGCTTTTCGGCGTCGGCTCGTAGCAGCGCGTACGGGTGCGAGGGGTCGGCAGAGAGACGCTGGGCCGCCTCTGCGAGCATGCCGGCGGAGAAGTCGATGCCGGCGATGGTCGCGTGGGGGAACCGTTCGATGAGTCGGGCGGAGAGCTGGCCGGTGCCACAACCGAGATCGACGATGGTGGACGGCGAGTTGCCGTCGAGTCGGCGCAGCACAGCGTCGTGGATCGGCCGGTAGGTGAGGGCCTGCAGGCGAGGACGGTCGTATACCGCCGACCAGCGGTCGAATAGCGAGGTCTGAGCTGTGGGGGTAGACTCCCATGGCGAGGAGCTTCATGCACGCCGCGGTGGCCGCCCAGCATGAGGGATCGGGGTCCGACTCGTTGCGTTCAGGCCGGCGGCGAACCATCACGCGACCCCCGCACATCTCGTCGACCAATAGGGCTGTAGCGATCTTCAGAGTCGGAACGGACGTCGTGATATCGGTTTCTTCCTCGACCGCCACAGCGGTGGCCGGTGAAGTCGCTTCTGGCCGTTGGTCCATTGTCGCCCGCCAGTGGGATGGGGCCACCTGGGTGTGAGTTTCGCCAGTGGGATGGGACCACCCGTTCGCCAGTGATGGGACCACCTTCGGGGGTCCGCCAGTTCCGGTGTTGTTGACGCTCGGCTTGCTGTCGCCGTTGTCGACGAGACCATCAGGAGGCGGCATGGCGTTCCGGGAGGTCCGCGTGTTCGAAGTACGTGAAGT
>JAAEMS010000273.1 GCA_024225275.1 Actinomycetes bacterium | reverse complement strand
TCCCGGCGTAGTGGGGCAGGGGGCTCCGAGGATATGGGCAGACATTCGGGGACAGGCTGGGTGCGGAGTGAGGCGGTCAGGCGAGTCCGCTTCTATGACGGGCCAGGCGCCTGCCGAGAGGTCGCTCCCCTGTGGGAGGCTCACGGGATGTCCTCCTGCTCGCCACTCCCAGATGGCTCGTCTACCGCGTGGAGGATTCAGGCTCAATGGCGAGTTGGTGATGAGGTTCGGTGCTATCGGCCGGTCTACGAATCGTCAGAAGCTGATGCACAGAAGGTTGCCGCCGAGATGGCTGAGACCCTGAGTCATTTCGTTGACCTCGTGATCTCCGTCGAGTTCGTTGAGTCCTCGGAACGTGAAGTAGCGCCCCTCGGCGAGCCACACGCTGTGGGCATCGTGCATGTGGTGGGTGCGATTCCGGGCATGACTCTGTGCGGGGTGCCTGTCGGTCCCGGCCATCCGGTAATCCACCGGGATCTTCTCGGCTACCCATCTGCAGCCCCCAAGTGCATGGCATGCCTCGGGCTCCTCTAGGAGCCCGAGGGCGAGGTCAGCCAGCCGCCAGAGGCTGGTCCTCTCAACATCGCCTATCCGGCAGCGGTTGGGGGCAGGGGGCGCGTGGGTTATCGGGCGCGCGGTATGGGACAGGCCCCCGCCGTGCGTAGGTGCGGGTCAGGGCCGCCTCGTCCGTGCGGGGAGAGACGAGTTCGGGTCTTGCGGCGTTGACCGAGAGGCTGATTTCTTCACTGCTGGGTCCCTTTCAGCGCGTTTCTGGCGACACGTCGAATCTGGTCATCGGTGTCAGCCAGACGGGCCTTCACCACTTCGCGCTTGTCGTCAGCTAGTCCGAGATCATTCACGAGACCCATGAGCGCATAGGCGCGCACGTCAGCATCGTCATCCTCGGTCAGTTTCACCAGAGCTTCCACCGGCGCTTCCTCAAGGTGTGCCGGGTCCAGAAGGTAAGGGAGCGCGGCGGCCACCGCGAACCGGATTCCTGGATCCGGGTGGTCAGCACGGTCCAAAACGGCCGTCAGCGCTACGGGGCCGGTGGCCTGGCAACCGAGACAAGAGATCGCCCACCGAACAACCTCGGAGTCTTCGTCCTCGTTGGCCAGCCGAACAACCACCGGTTCGATCGAGTTCCACAGGAGCTGGCGATCGACGGTTTGGTGCTTGAGCTCCCGAAGGACTCGGAGCCCAACGGTTCTCTCGGCTGAGTCCGGGCTGGCACAGAGCGCAAGTGATCGGTCGATAACCGCCCTGGTGGGTCGTCCATGCAAAGCGACAAGCGGACCAAGTCGGCTTTCCTCATCGCTCCGGAGGTCCTCGAGGACGCGCTCAAACAACTCGTTGGTACCCAAGTCGTTCTCGGAGGGCAAGGCGTCTCGCACTCCGGGAGCATACGTTGGCCTCGCCGGCGATCTTGGCTCAGTTGGGCTAGGTCCGTGTTCGGCCGGACTGGTGCTGGTTGCGCGGACCGCTACGGCTTGGGCTCGGCCCAGCGTTCGGCGAGGAATCCATCGAGAACCTCGAACAGGTGCTCCACGAGATCGGAGTCGGCGTCCTCGACTCTCTGCTGCCAGTCTCCGGGCAGATCGGTTGAATGATGTGCTGGTTCAACGCCGAGGGCGTCGTAGGTCACCAAAGCCGACCAGTAGAGGGAGCGGCCCGCGCCAAGGCGCCTAACAAGCCATTCGTGGAACCCGTCGAGCATGTTCGTCCCGGCATCCACACCTTGCACATACTTGACCAGCTCTCGATAGCTGAGGTCTGCCCCCAGAGTTGAGCCCAGGTTCCGGTGGAGGAAATCAAAGTGTCCCCGGAAGTTCAACACTCTCACGTCACCGGCCATCGGCCCAGTATCGGCCGTGTCGAGCCAATCCGCATCGGAACGCTCGAGGCCCCGGACCATCACGATGCCGGCGAACTGGGGCGG
>JAAEMS010000272.1 GCA_024225275.1 Actinomycetes bacterium | reverse complement strand
GATGGAGTTTGGTGGCGAGGATGTGGTCGAACCCGTTGTTGGCGGTCTCTTCGACGTTGGCTGATAGGGATCAGGCCACGATCAGCCACCACAGTTATGTTGCCGACACCGAACCGGTCAGCCAGATCCTCAAGCACGTCGACCAATGTCCAGCAAGTGTCGCCCCTACGTTTTGGATCTCAAACCCAGCCAGAAGACCTGTTACCCCAGGTCACGGGACTGCACCCACCCCGAAACAGGCCCTACCCCGCCAAACTCGGGTCTGAGCGGGGGTAGCTGAGGGAGAGCCCCTGTGAGTGTTGATCCTACGCGCATGTGTGAACTGCTGGTCGGTCTCGGGCCCTCAACCGATGTCAGGGGGTTGCGTTCACGCAGTTGGTGATCGATATCTGGTTTCCGTCGAGGGAAACCTCGGCCTTTGCCAGCGCCAGCGAGTCGCGGAAGGTCTGGGCGTTGGCTTGGTCATCGAGTTCAACGGTGGCAGACAGGCAGGTTGCATCTGGTGTTTCGTAGAGGATGTAGGTATCGCCAGCCCAGGTCAAGGCCAGGTCGAGTGAGCGTTCGGTACCAAGTTGGGGTTCGGTCATCAGAGCGATCAGAAACGCTCCGAGTGAGCCTTGCTGGCGTATGGTGCCGTTCGAGGGAACCGGTGGAGCTGATACCACCGTCGCCTGTTCCTGGGCGAGGAACTTCTTGGGGTCGAGGATTTGCTCGCTCGTTGTTGGTGGCTGCGAGAAGGCGTCAAGGATCCCTTGCTCACCGTTGTCGGCAACGAGTGCTATTGCGAAATGCCGACCCTCGTCGTAGGGGAACTCGAGAATCCTCTGCACCACGTCCGGTAGGCGAGGATCACCCCCCTCAGGGAAGATGTTCGGCGGATCAGCAATGCTTGCCCCCTGCTGGATGAGGAGATCGGCGTAGTCGAAAGCAACTCGGTGGGCGTTGCCCTCGATCAGGGCCGCAGGCGGGTCGACGAGTTCGACCGGGCGAGCGCCACGGCGGAGCGGTGCTTCCAGGCCATGGGTCAGTTCATGGACGATGACAACCTCGTTGAGCGTCGGATCACCGGTGTCGATGATCACTATCGGACAACAGGCACCTCTGACCGCTTCCCTTCGGACGGCATCTGCGGCCACCCGGTCATCCGACGGTGACACCAGTTCGAGCGCCAGAAGGGGGTCCCACAGAGCCTCGGTCACAAACGTCCCCTCAGGGATCTCTTCCCGCAGCTCGTCCCCGTCGACGATGGAGGCCTCTGGTGGAACGTCGAAACTGCGTCCGAGGTGGGCCTCCACGAACGCCACGAGTTCCGCCTCAGTGGCCGGATCAAGGGGCTGGCCAGAGGGCAACCCAGCGCCGGATTTTGGCAACGTTGCCCCAACAAGGCTCTCTATCGTCGCTCCCGAGATGAACTCAGCGAACGTATCCTCGTCGACCTCGACGAAGCTATCCAGGATCTCGACGATGATGTCCAGATCAGTGCCAGAGACAGTCGTGAGGTAGACCTCTGGCACCCACCAATGAAACACCGGGGTGCCAGCACCTTCGCTCTCGGCGCTCAGGAGGGTCGTGTAGCCGACCCCAACCTCACCGGTGAACTCCTCCGCCAGAATCGCCCCACCAAGATACAGCGACGCACGAGAATGGCCCGGAGCTACCGAGACCGCTACCGGGCCGGCCGGCCCATCAAACGTGAGGTCGTAGCCAACGCCAGCGATTCCAAGAAGCTCGATATCCCACTCAGTGAGATCTAGATCCACAACCGGCCCAGAATCACCTTCATCAATAGAGATGGCTTCAGCTACCTTCACCAGGTCCGAGGTCGGAAACAGGCCAGACACCCGGACGACGTGTCGGTCCTGCACGACCCCCGACAGAGACTGGTATGCGGAGTCCTCAACCCCTTCGATCTGGGCACCTTCCATGCCAACAACGTCGATCGGCAGTCCATCATGGTCCAGACCGGCAGCCAACGCTTCAAGAGCAACACCCTCACTCTCGTGACTAGAAACAAGCACATCGATCCCACCAACCTCGAATCGATCAGAGGAAGGGTGCGCAACAAACCTGGTCACATCTTCACCATCCAGAGGGCTTGTGCGATGAAACCGAACCTCCTGAACGCTCCATCCTTCTGGCAGCGCCGATGGCGCATACAACGGACCAGCCGCCAAGCTCATACCGTCACCCGGGTCGTCACCGTCACCCGGGTCGATCGTCGTCGAGCTGGCTGGATCGCTTGTCGTTGGGGAAGATCCACGGGCCGTCTCTGAATCGCTGCTCGAACAGCCCCCAAGACCGAACGCCACAGCTGCCACCGAACACATCAACCCAACGGTCAAGAATCTCCCAATAACCCAACTCCCAGAACTCCACGAACGCGTTCTCATAGTTGACACTTAATTACCCCCAACTTCGCGCGACAGGGTCCGCGGTTCTTCCGACGACGTTTGACGGGACTTCGGCCTTGCCACCGCTGCCTTCCCCCTCACCCACCCCTCCAGGTTCATGCTGCGGTCAGCTTCACCGATCTGCTACCACAGACTAGCACTGGTCTCTTGTCCTCGATCCACCGATGCGGTAGCTGGCTGAGGGCTGGCGGGGAGCCGCACACGGCTACACGAAGCGGCTCGGCCATCACCCCCTGCTCGCGACCAGAGCTGGGACCGGCGAGCTCTTGTTCTCACGGATGCGCAAGGGGTCCGCTGGTCATCGCGGGGATCATCCGGTTCGTCATCGACTACACCCTCGGCGGTCAAGCTCAGGTGGCCGAGACCACACTCATTGTTGGCCGGGGCCAGAAGAAGCGCACCATCAAACAGGCACGCCTGGTCGTGCGCCGGACCCGGCCCATTCTCATCCGGTAGGGCGCATGTGCATTGCCGGCTCAGGCGTGGGCTGCCGACGTCAGTCGTCTTCAGTGGCCGCTTGATTGACCCCCACCCGGATGAGGAACTCGGTCGCTTCCGGTTTGGAGGCGAGCACATGGACAGATGCGTGTTGGCCGTGCTGGGAGATGATCCTGCGTTCGAGCTGGGGCTCCCAGCGGCGTTTGCGAAAGACGCGCCAGGCAACGCCCCACTCATCGCGGAACCGACGCCAAGCTGTGTCGTCGCAACCCTCTGGCATCTGAATCCCTGGTCGACGCAGCCCGCGCACCAAAGCGCGCCCGAGGCAAGTGGTCCAGGGCGTGTCCATGATGACAACGGTGTCAGCCCGCTCCAGGCGAAGAGCGAGTGTCTCGTGATAGTTGCCGTCGGCGATCCACGAGCCTGCAGCCAGTATCTGGCGTTGCTTATGGCGCCATTCTTCGGGTGTGGGTGCGACCAACCCGGGTCTCCAGTAGCCGAGGTCGCCAATCGGGTTGCGCGCCGCCTCGTCGTCCCACCCCAGCGCGACGGTGGTCAGGCCCAGTTCATGACCTCGCCGGCAAGCAGCACCGAAACGCAGTCCGTCGCTCCCACCGTGGAATGGGCGGACCGCCACCTCCACCAACCCCTGACCGTGGCCGACCTGGCCACCCACGCCCGGATGTCACCCCGAACCTTCGCTCGCCGCCAACTGCGGTTTCGGCAGCGCGGCCACCTTGCTCCACCATTTCCAGCGGGAGGTGCACACGACACCTACGCACTATCGGGCCCGCTTCAGCACTCTCACGCCGTAGGCGCGTCAGTCCATGGATAGGAGCCCGGCCCCGATCGAGCAGACCGTGATCACCGCGAAAGCCGGACGGAAGCTCCCGGTGACGTCCCTGATCACGCCGCCCAGCTGGGGAGCGACCGCTAGCCCGGCCCCGAACGCCAGGGTGGCCACACCGTAGGCCGCACCGAAATCCTCGGCGGTGACGTGATCGCTGATCCGGGCACCGATGGTGGTGGGTCCGCCAGTGAAGCCGATGCCGAAGCAGAACGCCCCCACCAACGAGAGCGGCTCGGACCCGATGGGGACCAACACCGCGGTGACCGCGATCAGTGCCAAGGCCAGCCGCAGAGCGGGCATCCTTCCGATTCGATCCGACAGTGGACCGAAGATCGGCCCTCCGGCGATCGTCCCGAATCCGGCGGCCGAGAAGGCGAGGCCGGCCCGCCCGGCGCTCCAGCCCGCGTCCTCCTCGAGCACCGCGACCAGGAAGGCGAGGAACATCGAGATCGACAGGGCGAACAGCCCGTAGGACCACAAGAGGTTCCGCCATCGGGGCACGATGCGCAGGGCGCGAAGACCCGGCAGACCTCGGCGGGCCGGTGCTCCTCCCCGGAGGAACCCCAGGGCGGCCAGGGTGGTGACGGCGCCGATGGCCGCCTCGATGCGGTAGACGTCGTGCCAGTCGTCGGCGGCGACCGTGGTGTGGAGGAGCGAAGCGGCCACCAACCCCAGCCCCACTCCCGCGCCCACGATGCCGATGGCCGCCCCCCGTCGGCTCGGGCCCAGCTCGGACGCGGCGATGCCCGGCACGGTGATCCAGACGAGCGCGCCACTCACACCGGTGAGCAGCAGAGCTCCGGCCACGACTGCGACGGTTGGCCCCCAGGCCAGCAGGGCGAGCCCTATCGTCGAGGCCGACACCCCGATCCGGGCGGTGACCGCCAGCCCGACCCGTCCGACCACCAGGCTCACGCCCAACGATCCGATCAGGTAGGCAATCAGGTTCGCGGAGCCGAGTGACCCGGCCACCGTGTTGCTGACGCCGAAGCCGTCGCGGACGTCGGTGAGCAGGAGCGAGTAGGTGAACCGCCCGAAACCCTGCGAGACACCGGCCGCCACCATCGCGACCGCCAGGATTGCCACGACCCGGGGCGAAGTGAGCGCCTTGGAACCGTTCACGTCAGACACGGTAGGTCCCCGAAGCGGAGAGGATCTGCTCGATCGACGCCCCAACGGGCGAAGTCCGGCCTTGCGGGTGATCTGAGCGGGGGCCCACCCGGTACCGTCGTCTCATGAGTGCGGGTCCATTCCCTCTCGACGAGCTCGAGTTCGACAACCGGTTCACTCGGCAGCTTCCCGCTGATCCCGTCGAGAGCTCGGTCGGCGAGCCGGTGCGCCGTCGCCAGGTCGAGGGCGCCTGTTTCAGCCGGGTGTCACCCACCGATGTGGCCTCTCCCCACACTCTCGCATGGTCCGACGAGATGGCCGAGCAGCTGGGACTCGACGCCGCCACCCTCCAGTCCCAGGACTTCGCCGATGTGTTCGCCGGCAACCGCCTCCCGGCCGGGGCCGATCCGTTCGCCATGTGCTACGGCGGCCACCAGTTCGGCAACTGGGCCGGCCAGCTGGGCGATGGTCGGGCCATCGCCCTGGGCGAGGTCATCGATGTCGATGGCCACCACCAGACCCTTCAACTGAAGGGGGCCGGCCCCACGCCCTACTCCCGAACCGCGGACGGTCGGGCCGTGCTGCGCTCCTCGGTCCGCGAGTTCCTGTGCAGCGAGGCCATGTTCCACCTCGGTGTGCCCACCACCCGGGCCCTCAGCCTGGTGGCCACCGGCGACAAGGTTGTGCGCGACATGTTCTACGACGGCCGCCCCGAGGCCGAGCCAGGGGCCGTGGTCTGTCGGGTGGCGCCCTCGTTCGTGCGTTTCGGCAACTTCCAGATCCACGCGGCGCGCAACGAGCTGTCGGTCCTGGGCCAGCTGATCGACTTCACCATCCTGAACGACTTCCCCCACCTGGTCGGGGGTGGGCGGCCCATCGACAACACCGTGATCGCCGAATGGTTCGCCGAGGTGTGCACCCGCACCGCTCACCTGATCGTCGACTGGCAGCGGGTGGGCTTCGTTCACGGAGTCATGAACACCGACAACATGAGCATCCTCGGCCTCACCATCGACTACGGGCCCTACGGCTGGCTCGAAGACTTCGATCCTGAGTGGACCCCCAACACCACCGACGCCGGCACCCGCCGCTACCGATACGGACAGCAGCATCAGGTGGCCCACTGGAACCTGCTCCAGCTGGCCAACGCCCTGTTCCCGGTCACCCAGGATGCCGCGCCCCTCGAGGCTGCTCTGAACGGCTACACCGAGACCTACCGCCGGGGCTCCGAGGCGATGACGGCTGACCGTCTCGGCCTGGCCCGTTTCGACGCCGGCACCGACGAAGCTTTGATGACTGACCTGGTCACCGTGCTCCGGTCGACCGAGACCGACTACGTGATCTTCCACCGCCGACTCGCCGACGTGTCGATCGACCCCGCGGTCTCCGATGACGACCTGGTGGCCCCCATCGAGCCCGCCTTCTACCAAGCCACCGAGATGGTCGGCGAGGTGAGGCAGGGACTGGTGTCCTGGCTGCGAAGCTGGCAGGCACGGGTGGGCCGCGACGGCCGACCCGACGACGAGCGCCGACACCAGATGGATGCCGTCAATCCCCGGTACGTGCTGCGGAACTGGTTGGCCCAGCAGGCCATCGACGCGTCCGAGGCCGGCGACCCGTCGAAGATCCACGAGCTGGTGGAGGTGCTGCGCCACCCCTACACCGACCAGCCCGGTCGCGACGGCTACGACCAGCGCCGCCCCGAGTGGGCCCGGGTCAAGCCCGGATGCTCGATGCTGTCGTGCAGCAGCTAGCTGCTAGCTCTGGTCCTCGCGTTCCCACAGGCGGTGGGACAACACACCGTTGCGGGCCTCGATGGCGGCGAGGGCGTCACAGATGATGTCCTCACGGAAGCGGCGGCCCACGATCTGGATGGCCGCCGGCCGGTCCTCGACGAGGTCCATGCCGATGACGCCGGCCGGTAGTCCCAGGTAGTTGATACCGGTGCTGTAGATGGCTGATTCGAACATGTCCTTGACCTCGTCGAAGCCGCGGGCGTCGTAGTCGTGGTCGTACATGGGCCGCATGAGGAACGGGGTCAGGATCAGGGGGTGTTGGTCGAGGAACACGTTCCAGTCGCGCATCAGGCGGGTGCGATGACCGAACGTGGTGATGTAGTCGTCGCGGTCGAGGATCTCGGACATCTCGAAGTACCAGCCGAAGATGTCGTTGATGGTCTTCGAGCCGTACTCGCGCATGGGGGGGATGAGGGTCGCCTCCATCTCGGTACTGCCGACGGTGAACCAGCCACGGGCGGCCTCGGCGACGGGCGGCGGGTCGGCCTCGACCACGCGGTAGCCCGCGTCGCGGAGCTGGTCGGCGGCCCGCTCGATGAGCTCGACGATGCCGGGGTGGATGTCGTAGCCACCCGTCTCGGTGGTGACCGCCACCGTGATCGGGGAGTCGAGGGCGGGCCCGTCGAAGGGCACCGGCGGACAGTTGGGGTCGCGGGGATCGGGGTGGACGATGACCCTGGTGGCCAGGCGAACGTCGGCGGCGTGGCGGGCGATGATGCCTTGCACCGACATGGCCTGGGAGAGAGGTCCGCGTTCGGCGGGGGCCGACGCGTTGTAGGTGGGCACGCGGAAGTTGGTGGGCTTCACCGTGGTCACCCCGTTGGCGAACGACGGGAAGCGCAGGGACCCGCCGATGTCGTTGCCGTGGTGGAGGGGACCCATGCCGGCGGCGCAGGCCGATCCGGCCCCGCCCGACGAACCACCCGGAGAGATGGGCTCACCCCACGGATTGAGGGTGCGGCCCCGCAGGGGGTTGTCGGTGGTGGCCCGCATCGAGAACTCGGGGGTGTTGGTGCGCCCTACGAAGATGGCACCGGCGGCCCGCAGGTGGCCCACGAAGGGGTTGTCCTCGGTGGCCATGTTGTCGGCGAAGGCGGGGACACCGTTGACGTTGGGTGTGCCCTCCTGGTCGACGTTCTCCTTGATCGTCATCGGTACGCCGTGGAGCGGGCCGAGCTCGCCGCCCGCGGCCACGGCGTCATCGGCGGCCGCCGCCTGGGCGCGGGCCCGGTCGGCGAGGTCGTAGGTAATGGCGTTGAGCTCGCCGTTGGTGGCTTCGACGCGACCCAGCACCGAGTCGAGTACCTCGGTCGGCTTGTACTCCCGGCCACGGACGCCGGCCGCGATGTCAACGGCTGAGAGTTTCCAGAGCTCGGTCATGTCGGTTCTCCTGAGTTGGAAGCTGTCACGGATGGTCCAGAGGTCGGGGAAGGCGGGCCGGAAGATGGTGGTGCGCAGATGATTCGGAGCCGGTCTGAGTCCATGACCTTCAGACCAGCTCGTCGAGGATCTCGGTGAACCGCCAGATGTCGGTGAACGAGTTGTAGAGCGGCACCGGTGCCACCCGGATCACGTCGGGGTAGCGCCAGTCGCAGGCCACTCCGGCGGCCTCGAGGGATTCGAAGACATCCCGACCCTCGATGCCCGGGGTGGTGACCCGTAGGGCGAACTGGCAGCCGCGCTGGTGCATGGCGCGTGGTGTGATCGACTCGACCCTCCCCGCGAACCGGTTGTCCAGGAGGAAGTCGAACCAGGCCAGCTGGGCCTCGCTCTTGTTCCTCAACACCCCGATACCTCCGGCGGCCCGGAACAGATCCAGGCTGGCCCTCACCGGAGCCATGGAGAGGATGGGCGCGTTGGACAGCTGCCACGCCTCGACGGTTGGGATGGGATCGAAGGTCGTGGCCATCTCGAACCGGCGTTCCTTGTTGGTGCCCCACCAGCCCTCGAACCGGGGCAGCTCGCGGTCGCCCAGGTGGTTCTCGTGAACGAAGGCCGCGCCTGTCGAGCCGGGTCCGCTGTTCAGGTACTTGTAGGTGCACCAGGCCGCGAAGTCGACGTTCCAGTCGTGCAGCTCGAGGGGGATGTTGCCCACCGCGTGGGCCAGATCGAAACCGACCCGGGCACCGCAGGCGTGGGTGGCCCGCACCAGGTCGGACATGTCGAAGACCTGGCCTGTGTAGTACTGCACACCTGGCAAGAGAACTACCGCGAGCTCCTCGCCGTGCTCATCGATGGCGGCCAGCAGGTCGTCGTGTTCGATGAGCTCGGCGCCCGGTCGGGGCCCCACGACCACCATTGAGTCGGCAGGGTCGAAACCATGGTGACGGAGTTGGGACTCGACCACGAAGTGATCGGAGGGGAAGGCGTGTTCCTCGATGAGGATCTTGTGGCGGTGGGCGCTCGGTCGGTAGAAGCTCACCAGTAGGAGGTGGAGGTTCACGGTGAGGGAGTTCATCACCACCACCTCCTCGGGGCGCCCACCCACCAGCTCGGCCATCGGTCCGGTCAGGAGCTCGTGGTACAGCGTCCAGGGGTGGTCACCTTGGAAGTGGCCCCGTACCCCCTTGGTCGCCCACGCGTCGAGCTCGGCGTCGACATAGGTCCGGGTACGGGTCGTAGCCAGTCCCAGCGAGTTGCCCACCAGGTAGATCTCGGGTTCACCGTCGGGGCCGGCCGGGAAACAGAACTCGTCGCGGAATGGGGCCACTGGGTCGTCGGCGTCGAGTCGGGCGGCGCAGTTGGCGTCGGCGGTGAACCGGGTGGAAGTCACGACTGATCGGGGTGAACCAGCCCCCAGTGCCCGCGAGTGCGAGCCCGTTCGTCGCGGAGGTCCTCGATGAAGCCGTGGAGATCGAAGGCCTTGATCGGTTGAATCGGAGGCATGCCGCAGCGTAGTTCCCGTGGGGGCAAGGGACGAAGGGTGCTCAGGTGATCTCCACCAGTCCCCCCCGTACTGCGATGACCAACGCCTCGAGCTGGGACTGGGCCTGGAGCTTGGTGAGGATCGACCGGATGTGGTTGCGCGAGGTGTGCACCGAGATGTTCAGCGCGGCACCGATCTGGCTGGCGTTGAGGCCGCGGGCCAGGCACTGGAGCACCACGTCCTCGCGTTCGGTGAGGGGCACCGCGATGGAGGTGGGGTCCGAACCGGCCAGCTGCTGTTGGAGGAGGGGCGCCGGGTAGACGGCGCTGCCATCACCCACCGTGCGGATGGCCGCGATGAGTTGGCCCAGGGAAGCGGTCTTGCTCATGAAGCCGGCGGCACCGCATTCGAGGGCCGCGGACACGCCGCGGTCATCGCCCTGTCCGGTCATGAGCAGAGCCTCGGCCCCCGCCCGCTCGCGGGAGAGCCGGACGACATGGGTGCCGCTACCGTCGCCGAGCTCGAGGTCGGTCACGACGACTTCGACGTTCAACTCATCGACGGCTGCTTCGAAGTCGGAGACCGTGCGAAACGAGGCCACGACCTCGACCCAGCTGTTCTGTTCGAGAGCGTCGAGTAGGGAGTCGAGCAGGAGCTCGTGGTCTTCGACGATGGCGATACGAACAGGTTCAATGGACATGATACACCGAGGTTACCCAATGAGAGAGAAGCCGCGCCGTGCGGCCGCCAGTTCAGATCATGCTCGAAACTAGATCTCGGTGGTGTTGCTCACGACTTGACCGGTTCGTGCGAATACAGGATCGGAGGGCCTGGAGCGGCGACCCGAATCGAGTACGGGAGTGTCCTGGAGGTCGATGACGGGCTCGGGCGGTCGCATGACTACACCCACGATGTAGGTGATCTCGACCCGCTCGATGGGTAGATCGGTGTCTTCGTTCTGGTCGAGGAGCACCCCGTCGAGCGAGCGCACGAGCACTTTCGCCCCGTGGTCGGACACCGCGTACCTCGTCGTCTCACCCTTGCCGCCGATCTGGCGGATCTCGCCGGTGGCCGAAAAGGCCTGGAGGGCGTTGTAGACGGTCGCCTTGCTCAGTGAGGGCTGGAGGCTCGACGCCACACCGAAGACATCAGCGGCGGTAGGGAAACCCCCGAGCTGGACTAGGGCGTCGACGATGACCTTTCGCTGGCTGGTCATGCGGACGCCATGGGCGCGGAGACGCGAGGCGAGTGTCATCATCAGAGTGGACCAGAGTTCCGGGTCAGAGCCCAGACCAGGATTGAGCGAACGCTGTGACCAATATTGACCACCCGGCCCAGAGCGGTTTCGCCGTGAGTGAGATTCGCGACCGCAAGGAGTGCTGAGGGGGGTTCACCCAATACTGGTACGGGAAGGCAGGGCCGAGCCGGTAGGCGAACGGTTTCGACTCAGCCGCGGCGGGCTACCTATCGGGCCCGGAGGACCAGGGGGAGTACCGGGCCGGCATCGGCCCCGGTGAGCAGCCACGCGGCCACCGTCAGGGTCCACCGGCTGTCAGCCTCGTCGTCGACGAGTAGTACCGGGCCGCGAGAGACAGCCGGGTCGGTGGGTAGCTGGGCGGTGACGACATCGAGCCGACCCCACACGTTGGCGACCTGGTGGGCCGAGTTGCCCTGGCTGGCCTGCCAGAGTCCGGGGTGACCGGGGTTGGCCACCAGGGCGTGGAATACGGGTAGGTTGCCCAGCTCTCCCAGCCGGGTCGCAATCTCCCCGATGAGTGGGGAGCGGCGCCGTGACGGCACGGGGCAGATCCAGGTGGGACGATCGCCCCAGGTCCAGCGCTTGAGGACCCCTGCCAGCCCCCGAACCAGTGCTTCGGTGACCTCGGGCCGCTCGCCTCGGTCGGCTGCTTCGATGAGCGAATCGACGATGGGTCCCCATCCGCCGTCGCCCCACTGGGCCAGGGACCGGCCCATCGCCGCCCGGCGCTCGGGCTTGATGCGCCCCTTCGGTTCGTCGAGTCCCGTGGGCCACTGCTTGCGGGGTTCGATCCCCACATCGGTGCCCCGCAGCAGGTGTTGGGCGGCGGTGACCAGCTCGAGGGCGGGGTCATGGTGGCGGGTACCGCCGGTGCACACGTCGCAGCGGCCACAGTCAGTGGCTTCGGTATCGTCGAGTGACTCGCGGAGGTAGCGGAGTCGGCACGAGTCGAGGCCGGCCCATTCGCGCATCTGCTCGGCTTCGGCCCGTCTCAGCTCGCGGAGGGACTGGGCCAGCTCATGGTTGTATTCCCACGCCGGACCCGACCCGTCGGTGAGGACGAAACCCCCCTGCACCCGCTCGACTGCGCCGTCGACCTCGAGGATGTTGAGCAGGGTGCCCAAGCGGGTGCGGCCCAGGTTGACCGAGGTCTCGAGGGTGGCGATGGAGGTGGGCTGACGGATGTCGAGGCGGGCCAGCACGCTGAGGCAGATTTCCTCGGACGGCAACGAGACGGACTCGAACCAGCGCCACACCGCGGCGTCTTCCGCGGGACGCGGGAGGGCGATGACCTCGGCTCGGTCGAGGTTGCGGCCGGCGCGACCGATCTGCTGGTAGTACGCCACCGGTGTGGGCGGCAGGCCGAGGTGCACACAGAAGGCGAGGTCACCCTTGTCGAAGCCCATGCCCAGGGCCGACGTGGCCACCAGCGCCTTGAGGTCGTTGGCCTTGAGGCCCGACTCGAGGGCCAGCCGTTCCTCGGGCTCGACCGCCCCGGTGTAGGCGGCTACCCGGTGCCCTTGTTGGCGCAACCAGGCCGCAGTGGTTTCGGCCTGGTTGACGGTGAGGCAGTAGATGATGCCCGAGCCGGGTAGGTCGTCGATGTTCTCGGCCAGCCAGGCCAACCGGTGGGCATCATCGGGGAGGTCGACGACCGACAGGTGCAGTGACGCCCGGTCGAGCGAGGTGCGCAGCACCAGGGTGCCCGTGTTGGCATGACCACGGCCAAGCTGGGCGGCGACGTCGTCGGTCACCCGCTGGTTGGCGGTGGCGGTCGTGGCCAGGACTGGAGTCCACGGCGGGAGCTCGTCGAGCAGAGCACGCAGGCGTCGGTAGTCCGGGCGGAAGTCATGGCCCCAGTCGGAGATGCAGTGGGCCTCGTCGCACACCAGAGAGAAGGGCCGCGCCTGGCGACTCTGGGCCAGCAGCATGTCGAACACCCGACGCCGAAAGCCGGCGTTGGCCAGCCGCTCGGGGGCGATGAGGAGGAGGTCGACCTCGTCGGCGTGGATGCGTGCTTCGATGGCCGACCAATCGTCGAGGTTGGCGGAGTTGATGGTCTCGGCCACCAGCCCCAGGCGCTGAGCAGCTTCGACCTGATCGCGCATGAGGGCGAGAAGGGGGGACACGACGATGGTGGGTCCCCACCCCCGGTTGCGCAGCATCCGGGTGGCCGAGAAGTAGACGCCGGACTTGCCGAACCCGGTACGGGCCACCAGCAGGGTGCGCTGGCGGTCGGCCACCACGGCCTGCACTGCCGCCAGCTGCTCGGGGCGGGGTACGGCGTCGGGGCCGGCCAGGGCCCGGATGTGTTCGGTGAGCTCGGCTTCGACCTCGGCCGCGGTGGGACGAGGGGGTTCGACGAGAGCGCCAGTAATCATGGCTCCGACCGTATCGAGGGTGGGTGACAGCAGCCGCGTTCGTGACGGTCCGCCGTGAGGCCGCGAGAGCACTGTCACAGTCGGCGCCTACTCTGCTTCGAGATGGATGGAGTGGTGGAGATGGTCAGGCCGGGTCGCCCGGCGTCGGAGGCTTTGGCCGCGGCCATAGCCACGGCCAAAGCCTCCGACGCCCTCCGGCCGGTCACGGTCGTCGTCCCCTCCAACTTCGCCGGGCTCAGCGCCCGCCGGTGGCTGGGAACCCGGGGTCGAGGTATCGCCAATGTCCATTTCCTCACCCCGTTTCGGCTGGCCGAGCTGCTGGCCGCTGACCGGTTGGGTGACTCCCGTCCCCTCACCAATCCGGTCCTGGGGGCCGCGGTCCGCCAGTCCCTGGCCGCAGACCCGGGACCGTTCGGTCCGGTGGCCCACCATCACGCCACCGAGTCGGCCCTCGCCGCTCTCTACGCGGAGCTCAGCGCGGTCTCGCCGGCGGCGCTGACGCGCCTCGAGGCTCACGGGCCGGCGCCAGTCCGCCTCTACCGGGCCATTGCCGCCCGGCTCGCCGGGTTCCACGACGAGTCGGCCCTGACCCGGGCGGCCGCGGCCCGCCCTGACCTAGTCACCGCCCTGCAACCGTTCGGGCCGATCATCTGGTTCCTCCCCGAGCCCACCACCCCACCCATCACTGCCTTCCTCGGGGCCGTGTTCCAGGACGCTCCGGTGCGGGCCCTGGTGGGGGTCACGGGTGCTCGCGAGGCTGACGCCGCGGTGGGGGCCATGGTGACGGCTGCCGGTCTGGCCCTTCCCAACCGGGTTGTGGAGAGCCACTCCGAAGCACCGCCGGTGGCTGATTCGATCATCTCGGTCACCGACTCCGACGAGGAGGTCAGGGCGGTCCTACGCCGGGTGGTCGATCTGGTCGGGGAAGGAGTCGCCCTCGATCGGATCGGCGTCTTCTACCCAACCCCTGACCCCTACCGGGGCATCCTCGCCCAGCAGCTGGCCGGCGCCGACGTTCCGGCCAACGGGCCCTCACGGCGGCGGTTGGCCGACACCATCGCCGGCCGGGTTCTGTTGGCGGCGCTGGCCCTGCCTGCTCAACGGTGGCGCCGCGACCGGGTTCTCGCCCTGGCCAGCAGCGGCCCCCTCCGCATTGGCGACGACATCGTGCGCCCCACTGTTTGGGAGACCCTGTCCCGTCAGGCCGGTGTGGTGCAGGACCTCGGCGACTGGTCGCACAAGCTCGGGGCCCGCCGGGCCTGGCTCGACGGTCAGCTGGTCGACCTCGACCCCTTCGCCGACCACAACCAGGTCGACCACATCAACGGCGAGATCGCCGACATCGATGCCCTCAACCGATTCGTCGACGAGCTGGCCGAGACGGTCATGTTGGTGGAGCAGGCCGAGGGATGGCCGGCTCGGGCCGCGGCCGCCCGCCACCTCCTCCATCGCCTCCTGGGGCCCGGCCACCTCCATTCGACCTGGCCCGAGGCCGACCAGGAGGCGTTCGAACGGGTCGAGGACACCCTGGCCCGACTCGGCACCCTCGACGAGCTCGAACCCCTGCCCTCACTCGAGGTCTTCGTCCGCGCTCTCCGCGCTGAGCTCGATGTCACCCGGGGCCGGAACGGCCGGTTCGGGCAGGGGCTGGTGTACGGCCCGCTGGCGTCGGCCGGCGGCCACGATCTCGATGCCATGTTCATCTTGGGGTGCGCCGAAGGGCTCCTGCCCCCACCCCGGCGCGAAGACTCGCTCTTGTCCGACGAGGTCCGCCGCCACGCCGGTGGTGAGCTCGAACTGCGGGGTTCGCGCCTCCACCACCAGCACCGCCAGTTCCTCTCAGCCCTCTCGGCGGCACCAGTGGGTCGGCGCACCCTGACCTTCCCCCGGGGTGACCTGCGCGGTTCCCGTGAGCTCCTGCCGTCGCGCTGGCTGCTCGACACCGCGTCGGCCTTGGCGGGCCAACAGGTCCACACCACCGAGTTCCACGACCTGGTCATACCCGGCCTCACCGTGGTGCCATCCCACCAGAGTGGGGTGGTGACGGCTCCAGTGGCGGGCTCGCTGGTCGAACACGACCTGGCCGTCGTGGCTCGTCACGTCGCGACCGGCTCGGCGGTGCTCGACGCGCCGGCCGCCCGGCGGGTGGGTCGGGGGATCTGGGCCCAGGCCGAGCGCCGCTCGTCCCGCTTCACCCAATGGGACGGCAACCTGGCCGGTCAGCCAATACCGTCGGCTGCTGATCGACCTCTCTCACCCTCCCGGCTCGAAGACTGGGCCGCCTGCGGGTACCGCTACTTCCTCGCCCATGTCCTGGGCCTACGCGATCGCGACGACCCTGAGCGAGTCATCGACCTCGATCCCCTCAACCGGGGAACGGCCATGCACGACATCCTCGAGACCTTCATCCAGGACGCCATCGACAACGGACCACCTGACCCTCACGAACCCTGGTCGGCCGACGGTCGGGCCCGCCTGGTCGCGATCGCCAACGCCGTGTTCGACGCCACCGAAGAACGAGGCCTGACCGGTCGCGACCTCCACTGGAAGATCCAGAGAGAGGAGCTGGTCACCCAGCTGCTCGAGTTCCTGGTTGTCGACGATCAGCACCGCGCCGCCAGCCGGTCGCATCCGTTCGAGGTCGAGCTGGCGTTCGGCGAGGGCCCAGTCGACCCGGTACGCCTCCGGCTGGCCGACGGGCGCGTGCTCCAGTTCCGGGGCCGGGTCGACCGCATCGACGTCGACGTAGACGGCCGCCTCCTGGTGTCCGACTACAAGACCGGCTCGGGCACCAAGTACCGCGGCATCCACGACGACGACCCCGTACAAGGGGGCCGCACCCTCCAGCTCGGCCTGTACGCCGAGGCTGCCCACCAGCTGCTCGAGGCCGACGAGGTCAGCAGCCACTACTGGATCGTGGGCAATCCCAAAGCCCCGGGACGCCACGGCTATGACTGGACCCCTGATCGTCGCCAACGGATGTTCGAGGTCCTCGAAGTCATCGCCGACGGCATTCAGGACGGTGTGTTTCCCGTGGTGCCGGGTGACTGGGACAGCTGGCGGTCGACCTATTCCGAGTGTGCCCACTGCGCCTTCGACCAGGTGTGCAGCCGAGCCCGGGGTGAGCACGCCGATGCCAAGGCCGGCGCCCCTCAGCTCGAGATCCGGCGCCCCCTCACCTCGTGGGGCGATGACCCATGACCCCCGATCAGGACACCCGCGACCTCATCACCATCGGTGGCCTCGACCGCACCCTGTTCGTCGAGGCGGGTGCTGGTTCGGGCAAGACCACCCAGCTGGTGACCCGCATCGTGAACCTGGTGCTCGAGCGGGGGGTTCGCCTGTCGGCCCTTGCTGCCATCACTTTCACCGAAGCGGCGGCGGCCGAGCTCCAGAGCCGTATTCGAGTCGAGTTCGAGAAGACCCTGGCCCGGGCCACCGACCCCCTCAGGGTCGAGCGCGGCCGGCAGGCTCTGGCCGACGCCGACCTGGCCGCCATCTCGACCCTGCACGGCTTCGCCAGCCGCCTCCTCAACGAGTACGCGGTCGAGGCCGGCCTGCCCCCGCGGGTTCGGGTGCTCGACGATGTCTCGTCCCAGCTGGCCCACGAGGAAAGGTGGGGGAGGTTCGTCGACCAGCTCCATGCCGACCCCGCCAACCAGGAGCTCCTCACCCGGGCCATCCTCCTGCGCATCGCTCTCGAACCCGCCTACCCGGGTCACATCACGATGAAGGACATCGCGGCGGCGCTCAACCAGAATTACGATCGCCTGGCCGACATCCAGCTTGATCCCCCACCCCTCGGCCCTCTCGACTTCTCCGTGTTCGACGAGGCGGTCGCCCTGGTTCAGGACCTGCCCGCTTCCTGCCTCGATGAGGCCGACAAGTACTGCCAGTTCCTCCTGGGGGCTATCCCCGAGATGGTTGGAATGGTCGACACCGCCGATCCCCATCGCAAGGTCGGCATGTTGGCTGCCCTGCCCACCAAGGGATGGGGTCGCGGGGCCGGCGGCCGGGCCGGCAACTGGCCCCATCACGAGATTCCCCAGATGAGAGACCAGATCGAGGCCGTCACCAGCGCGGCCCGCGCCGTGGTCGAGACGGCCAACAACGAGGTGCTCCACCAGCTCACGGCCAAGGTCGCCGACCATGTGCTCGATGGGGCCCGCCAACGGCGCGAGGAAGGAGGGCTCGAGTTCCACGACCTTCTGGTTCTGGCCCGCGACATGCTCCGCCACCAGCCCCAGGCGCGTGAATCGCTGCACCGGCGGTTCACCCATCTCCTGCTCGACGAGTTCCAGGACACCGATCCCCTCCAGATCGAGATGGCCGTGTTGATCGCCGCCGGCATCCACGGCGAGGGGTGGGGCCAGGCCGAAGTCGACCAGGGTCGGCTCTTCTTCGTGGGCGATCCCAAACAGTCGATCTACCGGTTCCGGCGGGCCGACATCGCCCTGTTCCTCGAGGCCCGGGAACGGTTCGGCCCCGACGGCACCTGGGCCCGGCTCACCACCAACTTCCGCACCGTCGAGCCCATAGTGGACTGGGTCAACGCCTACTTCGCCCAGTCGATGGCCGACGAGAGCCAGGGTCAACCCCGGTACGAGCCGTTGGCGGCGTTCCGAACCGCCGATTCCGGGGCCGGCACAGATCACCGGCCCCTCCTCCTGGGCGGCCCGCACCCCGACCCCAAGGTCAGGGCGCCGAGGCTGAGGGCCACCGAGGCCGAACACGTGGCTCGAGTCGTCGCCGAGGTGCGCGACCGCCCTGGCGCTTGGCCTGTGGGCGACCCGGCGGCCGAGAGGGGATGGCGGCAGGCCCGCATCAGCGACATCACCATCCTCGTGCCCACCCGGACCTCGCTGCCCTACCTGCGCGTGGCTCTCGAGGAGCACGACCTCCCCTACCGCCTGGCCACCGGCACGCTGGTCTACGACTCCCAGGACGTCCGCGACGCCCTGGCCGCCTTGCGGGCCATCGCCGACCCCAGTGATTCCCTCAACCTGGTCGCCGCCCTCCGGTCACCCCTGTACGCCTGCTCCGACGTCGACCTGTTCCAGCACCGACAGGCCGGAGGGCGCTGGGACCTTCGACGCTCGGCCCCCGAACTGCTACCCGACGATCACCCGGTCTCGGTTGGCCTCACCCATCTCCGGTCGTTGTGGGAGGACCGATGGTGGACCTCACCGTCTGACCTGCTCAGTCGGCTGCTCGTTGAACGACAGGCCGCGCTGGTGGCGTTCGGCGACAGTCGGCCCGCTGAGGTGTGGCGCCGACTGCGGTTTCTCGTCGACCAGGCCCGCTCGTTCGAGGAGGCTGGGGGCGGCGACCTACGGGCCTTCCTCGACTGGGCGGCCCTCCAGGGCGACGACGGAGCCCGGGTCCATGAACCCCTGCTGCCCGAAACCGATGACGATGCCCTGCGCATCATGACGGTCCACGGTTCCAAGGGACTCGAGTTCCCCATCACGATCCTGTCGGGCATGACGACCCAACCGGCGCGGGCCCGGCGCGGGCCCAGCGTCGAGTGGCACGAGGGCCGACCCGAGGTCCGGCTGAGCAGTCGAGCGGCTACGTCAGCTCACCAACACGGAGCCGACTTCGAGGCCGAGATGAACGTGCTCGAGAAGGAGCGACTCCTCTACGTCGCCGCCACCCGGGCCCGCGACCACCTGGTGGTGGCCTGTCATCACAAGGCCGAGCCCACCGAGGCTTCGGCCACATACGCCTCGAAGCTGTGGACCTTCTTCGAGGGCCACCCCTATCTGTGGCGGGCTTCGGAGATCACCACCGCCGACATCGAGGACGAGCCAGAGGCCGCGGCCCGGGTCGCGGATACGGCCGATGGGACGGAACCGGCCCCGGCCGGCCCCGACCCCGAACGTGAGGCTTGGATCACGGCTCGGACCGCCCTCGTCGCCCCCCACCGCCAGAGTCGGGCGGTGTCGGCCACCACCATCGCTCGGGCGGCCACCGAAAGCCCCGGCCCGACCACTGTCGAACCGGACGAAGATGATGACGGAGCCGACCTCGACGACACCGCCACGGTGCCGGTGCGGCGCCGGGGTAGGGCTGGTTCGGCCATTGGTCGGGCCGTCCACGCCACCCTCCAGGTCATCGACCTCACCGATCCCGGTCCTCTCGAGACCATCATCGGTCGTGAGTGCGACATCGAGTCGATTCCCGAGCACGTCGGCGTGGTGGCGGCCATGGTGAGGTCCGCGCTGGGTTCCGAAGCGGTGGGGGCAATTGGGGCCTCGGTTCACCACAAGGAGCTGTTCGTCGCCGCTCCGGTGGGCGGCCAGGTCATCGAGGGTTATGTCGATCTGCTGATTGAGGCCCCGGACGGACTGGTCGTGGTCGACTGGAAGACCGACTCGGTGCCCAATGAGGCCGCGGTCGAAGCCAAGCTCGCCGGCTATGAGCTTCAGGCTGGCGCCTATGCCGTGGCGCTCGAGGAGATCACTGGCCAGCCGGTGGTCGATTGCCGGTTCGTCTTCTGCCGCCCGTCGGGCGCCATCGAGCGCTCGGTCGCCGATCTGCCCTCCACCAAGGCCCGGGTCAGGGCGAGTCTGGGCAACATCTAGTTCCTGAGTTCTCAACTCAGGGACGGGACCAAGGGCCCTGGCTGGGAAGATGACCGCTTGCCGAGAATGCTGGGTGCTCGCACTCCTGGGTCTGCCCAATATCGTTCTGGCCGCCGCCGTCACAGCGGTGGTCGCGGTGGTCTTCCACCGCCAGGTATTTGGCGCCTGTGAGCGTACCGAGACATCGTGGAGTATCGCCTGGCTGAAGGCCGCTGTGATCCTGGTGTTCATCACTTTCGCCGGTGTCTATCTGCCCTCGTGGGCCATGCAGACCAGCATGGTCTCCGACCTCGGTCGAGAGGCCCAGGATCTGGCCGGTTCGGTTGTCTGGGGGGCCGCGATAGTGGTCACGATCGGCGGCCTCGCCTACCTGCACCGTCACAAGAGGGTCTGATGGGGTCGCTCGACGACCTGGTCTACTACGACGAGAACATCCCGTGTCTGGCCGCCTGCCCGGTTCACACGAATGCGGGCATGTACGTGGCTGCTATCGCCGACGGTGACGACGAGAAGGCCTACCTGACGGCCCGCCTGCCCAACCCATTTGCTTCGGTGTGTGGCCGCGTGTGCGCAGCCCCCTGCGAGGACGCTTGCCGGCGGGGCCAGATCGACGAGCCCATCGCCATCCGGGCCCTGAAGCGCTTCGTGACCGAGCAGTACGGACCCGAAACCGGGAATGGGCGGGTCTGGGAAAAGGTGGCGGCGCCACCCACAGTGGAGCTCGACCATGGCATCGGGATCGTTGGTGGCGGCCCCGCGGGCATGGCTTGCGCCCACGATCTGCGCCGCCTCGGGTACCGGGTCACCGTCTATGAGGCCACCGAGAAGTTGGGCGGCGCAATGTGGCTCGGCATTCCCGAGTACCGGCTCGACCGCGATGTCCTGGGCCGCGACATGGAGGCCATCCTGGCTCTGGGGGTCGAAGTCGAATACGACACCAAGCTCGGTGAGGACGTCACGCTTGCCGAGCTCCGCGAGCGCCATGACGCCGTGTTCCTGAGTATCGGCGCCACGCTCGGCCGCGGCCTGGACATCGAGGGGGCCCAGGCCGACGGTGTATTCAAGGCCATCGAGTTCCTGATCAACATGAACCGCGGTTTCGAGGTCGAGATCGGCGAGCGTGTCATCGTCATCGGGGGAGGCGATGTGGCCATGGACGCGGCCCGTACCGCCCTTCGCGCCGCTGACTATGTGGCCAAGCGGGGCGATGGCGAAGGAGCCGACGGGGGCGACGAGCGGTCGTCCATGATCGAGGCCCTCGACGTGGCCATCTCGGCCTCCCGGGCCGGGGCCCGCGAGGTCCTGGTCACCTCCCTCGAGTCGCGCGACGAGATGCCCGCCCACGACTTCGAGATCGAGGAAGCCGAGGAGGAGGGCATCCGTTTCGCCTCCCGCCGGGGCCCGGCCCGCATCCTCGTCGAGGACGGTCGGGTCACCGGTCTCGAGACCGTGGGCGTGACCCGGGTGTTCGACGACGAGGGTCGCTTCAGCCCCGAGATGGACGATTCCGACGTCCAGACCTTCGACGCCGACACGGTGATCCTCGCCATCGGCCAGGCCATAGATATCGATGCCCTGGGTGAGGCGGGTCCCGAGATCGGTCCACGGCGGAACATCCAGGTCGACGATCCCACTGGCCGCACCTCACTGGACGACGTCTGGGCCGGAGGCGACGCCGCCAAAGGCCCCCGCACCCTCATCGACGCCGTGGCCGACGGCCGCCGGGCCGCCGCCGACATCCACACCTCATTCGGGGGTGACCTCGAGGAGTCCAAGGCCGGTCGTATGGTCCGCCTCGACTGGCATCGCCTCGGAGACCACTACGACCGCGAGACCAGGGTCTCGGTTCCCACCCTCGCTACCGGCCGCCGCATGGGGCTGGCCGAAGTCGAGACCGGGTTCACCCCCGACCAGGCCCGATGCGAGGCCAGCCGGTGCCTCCGTTGTTTCGCCAACATCCTGCTCGACGTCGAGCGCTGCGTGCTCTGTGCCCTGTGCGCCGATGTGTGTCCCCTCGACCTGATCTCGCTGGTGCCATCGGAGGAAGTCGACCCCGACCACGCCAGTGGCACCGCCCTCCTGCTCGACGAGACCGCGTGCATCCGCTGCGGGCTCTGTATCGAACGTTGCCCCCCTGATGCCCTGTCGATGGGTGTCTGGTCCGGAATCGGAGTTCCTGTATGACCATGTCCGACACGACGCCTGGGGTGGTGGCCCGCCTGAGACGCACGACGGTGGGACGCTCGGTCTTCCGGTCGCCACCCAAGGTGACCCCCCGCGATCGGGCGGCCGCCCACTGGGCGAGCTTCTTCCTGCACATCTACCCGGTCAAGATGCGACGGCGTGAGATCGCCTTCCGGTACTCGTGGTACCTGGGCGTGATCTCGACGGTGCTGCTCGGCTCACTCGTGGCCTCGGGCATCTACCTCATGTTCTTCTACGTTCCCTCTCCGAATCAGGCGTACTCGAACATCCAGACCATCCAGACCGACGTCACCTTTGGCCAGTACATACGAAACGTGCATCGGTGGTCGGCCCACCTCATGGTGCTCGCAGTGGCCGCCCACATGGCCCGGGTCTTCTATCGGGGGGCCTACAAGGCGCCCCGCCAGTTCAACTGGGTCATCGGGGTCACCCTGCTGGTGCTCACCCTCCTGATGTCGTTCACCGGCTACCTCCTCCCGTGGGACCAGCTGGCCTTCTGGGCGGTCACGGTCGGCACCGAGATGGCCGGCTACGTGCCCGTGGTCGGCGAGTCGGTGAAGGAGATGCTCCTGGGGGGCGTGTTGGTCAGCGCCTCGACCCTGCTCCGCTTCTATGTCCTGCATGTGGTCGTGCTGCCCACGGTCATCGTCGTCTTGCTCATGGTCCACCTCTGGCGCTGGCGCAAGGACTCGATGCTCGACACGGACCGCCCGGTCGTCGAGGGCACGGCTCAGCCCGAACTCGAGGGGAGTGCTACCGATGGTTGACACCAACGCTGAAGGCCGCCGGGTACTCGGCGTGGTGCCGGGCAAACCGGTGGCCGGCGACCGAAAGGAGCCCGAGGATCAGGACCTGGTCATGGTCTGGCCTCACTTGCTGATCCGCCATGCGGTCGCCGCCATGGCCGTGCTGCTCCTCGTGCTGGTGATCTCGATCCTGTTCGACGCCCCGCTCCGCTCGGTGGCAAACCCGGCCCTCACCCCCAACCCCGAGAAGGCGCCGTGGTATTTCGCGGCCCTCCAGGAGCTCCTGTCCCACTTTCATCCCCTGGTCGCCGGAGTGTTGGTGCCCACCGGGATCATCGTTGGGCTGATCCTTCTGCCCTACATCGACACGAGTCCCTACCTGGAGCCGAAGCACCGCAAGATCGCGGTCGCGACGTTCACCGCCTTCATGGTGGTCTGGATCGTCCTGACCATCGTGGGCTTCGCGTTCCGAGGTCCGAACTGGGCCTGGGTGTGGCCCTGGAACGAATGGCATGGAGAGCTATGAGCAACGAACTGACTCGTCGCGCCGCCCTGGGCCGGGCATGGAAGGCGGCCACCGGCCTGATCGCCGGCGCCGGTATCTGGACGACCTGGGACCTCCTTCAGCCCCTGGCGACTGCTGGCTTCGGAGGTGTTGTCCGCAGCGTTGCCCCCGTAGAAGTGCCCGAAACCGGAGCCATCGAGGTGGCGGCGGCCAAGGCCTTTCTCGTGCGTATCGACGGTGAGATC
>JAAEMS010000271.1 GCA_024225275.1 Actinomycetes bacterium | reverse complement strand
TCCGATGCCGATATGGACGCCCGACGGTGGCTCCGGGACCGGATGGAGGCCGCTGGTCTGAACGCCACCATCGACAGGGCGGGCAATGTGTTCGGCCGCTCCCCCAATCCGGGGCCGGCACTACTGCTCGGTTCCCACTCCGACACCCAGCCCACCGGCGGCTGGCTCGACGGTGCCCTGGGTGTGATCTACGCCCTCGAGGTGGCCCGCACCCTGGCCGAGGATCCGGCCACCTCCAACGTCGCTGTCGACACGGTGGCCTGGTCCGACGAGGAGGCCACCTACACCAGCTGTCTGGGCAGCAACTCGTTCGTCGGCCAGCTCACCGATGCCAAGCTCCAGCACACCAACGCGGCCGGTGAGACCGTGGCTGACGCGCTCGAGAGGGTGGGCCTGACCGGGGCACCACCCGGCCGCTTCGAGCCCCACCGCCACGTCGGTTACCTCGAAGCCCACATCGAGCAGGGCCCGCGGCTGGAAGACGAGGGGCTGCGCATCGGTGTCGTCACCTCGATCGTCGGCATCCGCGGCGCTGTCGTCCGCTTCCATGGTGAGCAGAACCACGCGGGCACCACCCCAATGCCCCGCCGCCGAGACGCCGGAGTCGCCCTGTTCGAGTACGCGGTGCGCCTGGGTGAGCGGCTCCAGGCAGCCGCGGGGCCCACCACCGTGTGGACCATCGGCCGGGCCCATCTCGAACCAGGAGCCGCCAGCATCATCCCCGGCTACGCCGAGCTCGCCGTGCAATATCGCGACCCGAGCGATGAGGTGCTGACCCGCTTCGAGTCCATCGTCAGCTCACTGGCCGAGGAGATGACCCAGGGTGGACCGGTCGAGGTGACCACCGCCGGGCCCAGGGTCCCCATCACCCCCACCGTCATGGACCCCCAGCTGAGGCGGCACCTGGGCGAGGCGGCCCAGAGCCGGGTACCCGGAGAATGGATCGAGATGCCCAGTGCCGCCGGGCACGACCCGATGGTCCTCGCCCACCACCTCCCCTGCGGGATGCTCTTCATCCCCAGCATCGGTGGCATCAGCCACGACTTCGCGGAGGACAGCACCGACCTCGACATCGTGACCGGATGCCAGGTCATGGCCGACGCCTGCCAAGCTGCCCTCCAGGAAGCGGGCTCTCCGGAAGCCGGCACGACATCATGAAGCTCGGTCCGCGGTAGGCCGACCGGCACGAGCCACACCGTCATGGATCCCCAAAACGGTTCCGCGGAACCGCTCGTGGCCGCCTAGTAGGTCCGATCCTCACCGAAGGTGGTGTGGATGAAGAAGTCGTGGGGCCGGCGACGAACCGTCGTTTGCCACGCCCACTCCACCCGGTTGAGCGCGCCCAGCGCCGGCTCGACCCACTGATCCATCCCTTCGCGGTACAGGTTGGCGACGAGATCGAGCGCCACCCGTCGCGGTTGGCGCCAGCGGTCGACGAGCTTGGTCATGTCGCGGCGAACGAAGGCCCTGAGCGGTGCGGGGATCATGACGAGAAATGGGTCCATGTCGAACTGGAGGACGGCGGCCAGGAAGGGATGGTCAGGGTCAGGATCGGCACTCGACAAGACCCGGTCGCCCAGACTCTCAGCCGGGAACAAGGGTTGGATGAGGTGGGCCGTGAGCCGACCGTCAGGCCGCTCGAGCGCCAACAGCTCGGTGTTGGCCACGGCCAGGCCGCCCGCCGTCAAGCACGGTTCCGGCGTTCCTCGCCCCGGACAGTAGGCAGCCACCGGAGACCAGCTGCACCAGAGAACCTTCCCGGTCTCGGAGCTGAAACTGGTCACCGCACGGCCCTCAGGACAAGGCCTTCTTGGCCGCCTCGGCGACCTGGGTGACGGCTCTGGCACCGGCTCCGACAATGGGTCCGAGCTGGAAGAAGATATGGACCATGCCCTCGTAGTTCGTGTGGGTCACGTCGACACCAGCGGCCTCGAGCTTGGCGGCGTAGGCGGCACCCTGATCGCGGATCGGGTCGAACTCGGCCGTGATCACCACGGCCGGCGCCACGCCGGCGTGCGACCCGGCTCGGATGGGCGAGGCCCGCCAGTCGGCGGCGTCAGCCGCGTAGCACTCCCGGAACCAGATCATGGTCTCCTCGGTGAGGACGTAGCCCGATCCGTTCTCGGTCATCGAGGGGCTGTCGTCGTCCATCTCGACCCCGGGATACACGAGTAGCTGAGCGGCCAGGTCGAGCCCGGCATCGCGGGCCATGAGAGCCATGACGGCGCTGAAGTTGCCGCCCGCCGAATCGCCGCCCACCACGATCTTGGCATCGGCGGCTCCTCCCAACTCGGTCTTGTTGGCATCAGCCCACTGCAGGGCGGTCCAGGCGTCGTCGATGCCGGCGGGAAACGGGTTCTCGGGGGCCAAGCGGTAGTGGACCGCCATGACCGTCGAGCCCGACTCGAGAGCCAGCTGCCGGCAGACCTGGTCGTGGCTGTCGAGGTCTCCGATCGTGTACCCGCCCCCGTGGTAGAAGACGAAGATCCCCTGGGCACCAGCGTTGCGGTAGACGCGCACGGGGATGTCGCCGGCCGGACCGGGGATGGTGAGGTCGATCACCTCGTCGAGCTGAGGCCCGCCTCCGGCGAAATCGGCCAACGCCAAATAGCCGGCGCGCCTCTCCTCGACACTGAGCTCAGAGGCGGGCGGACCGGCCGCGGCGGCCCCTTCCACGGCGTCGACGATGGGCTTGATCTGGGGATCGAGGGGCATGGCCGGAGCATAGGACACCCTTGGTCGAAGTCGGCTGGGCGGTCACCAACACCGGATCTCAGCTTCTGTCATCGGCGACTTCATACACCGCCCCTGTCCTCATCCGCTGATGAGGGCGCTGCCCTCCTGCCACGGAGATATCTGGCCTGCGTAGACCGACGGACCGTTGCGGAAGTGCGACGCCTCTTCGAGGGTCTCGACGAACGGCATGTTCAGGGGATAGACCTGGTCGCCCCGGGGCCGGGGACCGCCCTTGGACACATGGCCCTTGAGGGAGTGCCCCACCACTTCCTCGGCGATGGCCGCGGCGTCGATCAGTTTGTCGAGGTTGTACCCGGTTTCGATGCCCATCTCGTGGCAGAGGTCGACGAAGTCTTCGGTGGGGACGTGCCCGGCGGCCCGGCCGTTGCCACAGTAGGGGCAGCCCCCCATACCGCCGAGTGATGTGTCGAACTCGATGGCTCCCATCTGGAGTGCTTCGTAGTAGCTGGCGATGGTGGCGCCCCGGACGTTGTGCAGATGCATGTGGAACGTCTCGATCTCGGGCCAGCGGCCGCGGATCGCCTCCAGCGTCTCCCTCACCTGGTGAGGCAGATTCCAGCCCATGGCCTCGACGAAGGAGAGCTTCTTCACCTCGAAGCCACCGTCGTGCCACTTGTTCACCATCATTTCGACGAAGTCGAGGCGCTGCTCGAGGGTGAAGGCCCCCTCGAAGTTCGAGCCGAAAGGGTTGCCCAGGACGATCGCGCCACCCTCGACACCGGCCTGGCGCGCGGATCCAATGGTGGCTTCCATGCCGGCGATCTGTTCGGCCTGGGTGCGGTTGTAGTTGCGGCGGGCGAACGAATCACACATCTCGACATGGGTCGCGAACCGCTTCGAGCGCACGTCGATCTTCGGGTAGAAGACGTCAGCCCGCTCGAATCCCTTCTGGTTGAACACCGCCGCCGTGTACTTCACCCCCGGTTTGGGCACGAACCGTTCGACCAGTTCCTCGATGTTGGCCATCGAGGGTGTCCACTTGGGGTGTGCGAACGAACCGATGGAGATGACCTTGGCACCGGTCTCCCCTATGGCGTCGAGGAGACGGAGCTTGTCGTCGATCGAGATGTTGGCATCCTCGATCTGGAGCCCCTCGCGCATGGTGTCATCGGTGATCGTGACCCTCTTCGGCAGCATGTCGCGAGGCTAATTCACTCTTCCGGGTTGTTCGGCCGAAGATCCCTAGTATGAGCCCCATGAGCGACACCGAATGGCCCACGACCGGGTCGGCCCGCTGACCATGCCCACCTTCGACGCCATCGGCATCGTCACCACCGACATGGCCGCCTGCCTGGCCTTCTACCGCCTGCTGGGCCTCGAGTTCGACGACGGGGCCGAGGCCGCCCCCCATGTCGAAGCCGAGCTGGCCGGCGGGTTCCGACTCCTGATCGATCCGGTGTCGACGGTCGAGAGCTTCAGCAGCTACGACCCGCCCACCGGCGGTAGGGCGGTCGGGTTCGCCTTTTCGTGCTCGAGCCCGGCCGAGGTCGACGCCACCTTCGAACGGGTGGTGGCTGCCGGGCATCCGGTCAAGGAAGAGCCCTTCGACGCCTTCTGGGGCCAGCGCTACGCCACGGTCATCGACCCCGATGGCAACCCGGTCGACCTCTACGCGGCTCTCGCCCCCACCCCGGGCAAGCCGATGAGCCCGGAACTGATGGACCTGGTACGCCGGCCCAACTTCGCCCATCTGGCCACCCTGCGCACGGACGGGTCACCCAAGCTGGACCCCATCTGGATCGACGTGGTGGATGAACACACCCTGGTGATGGCCACCGGTATGACCTCGCTCAAGACCCGGAACATCCAGCACGATCCCCGGGTGGCCATCTCGATCGTCGACAAGGACAACCCTTACGAAGAGGCCCAGATTCGCGGGCTGGCCGTGGTCGAGCCCGACACCGACATGGCGGGCATGGACGCCATCAGCCACCAGTACATCGGCGCGCCGTTCCCTATGCGGGACAACATGGAGAACCGGGTACTGCTGAAGACCACGGTGACCCAGAGTCGCTACGCCAACCTTCCCTTCGAGCACACCCCGCCGAGCTAGCTCTCGCGGAGTACGACCAGCAGGTCCTCGGGTCGCAGGTCGGCGAGATCCACATCGTGGTGCGGCACCCGGTGCCCGTCCCGGACCACCGCGATCAGGGTGGCGTCGTCGGGAACCCGCGGCCGCTCACCGCTGATGTCGGGGCCGACCTCCACCAGTTCGAGCCCCGAGCCGGCATCGAGGAGGTCGTCGACCACCGGCACTGCGCCTGGCGCGTAGGTGCCCAGTCCCAGCATGCGGCCCACGGCTGCGGTGGCGTCGATCACCTCGTCAGCGCCACCCTGTCGAAGCAGGTGGAGGTTCTCCTGCTCGCGGCCGCCGGCCACGATATGGATGCCGGGGTTGAGCTCGCGGGCGGTCAGGGTGATGAGAACCGATGTGTCGTCGCGATTGGGGACGACGATGACCGCCCGCGCTCGCTCAATCGCGGCCTGCCTCAGTACCGCGTTCTGGGTGGCGTCACCGTGGACGGCCGCGAACCCTTTCTGGGTGGCTCGCTCGATGGCCTCCTCGGTCTTGTCGACGGCCACGATCCGGGCAGGCTCGAGGCCGCGGCGGACCAGATCAGCGGCCGCGGCCTGACCAGTCGATCCGAACCCACAGATGACGTAGTGGTCATTCACGCGTTGCCTCCAGCGTCGGGTGAGGAGTAGTCGGCGGGACTGCTCGGTGAGAACCTCGACCGTGGTGCCGACCACGAGGATGAGAAACAGGATGCGGGCCGGCGTGATCAGCACGATGGTGGCGAGCCGGGCTCCGCTGCTGACCGCGGTGATGTCGCCGTAGCCGGTCGTGGTGACGGTGACCGATGCGTAGTACAGGGCGTCGAGGAACGAGATCGGGTCGCCGGTGACGTCGACATAGCCGCCCCGGCCGCCCCGAACCACCAGGGCGACGAAGACCACGAGCCCCAGGGCGAAGCCGACCCGGCGCAGAACTGCGGCCAGCGGAGCCCGACGCCGGCGGGGAAGCTCCACCTGATCGAAGTCACCTCTCACACCCGGCGATCCTAGAGGGGGCTGCGCAAGACTCTGGCCATGAGCTCCGCCTCTGACCACTACGCCAACGCCGGCCGGCCGCTCCGTGACGATCTGGCCCAGACCCATCAGGCCCGGGCCGCCGATCCCCTCCCCGCCTGGGAGCCTCCGTCGTCGGCCGAGGGGACTGGTGGCCGTGATGGGCGCCTCGTGACCGAAGGTGATCGGATTCAAGGACCGCTCAGTGCTGGGCTCAGCTGCCGCGGGGTAGGCCTCGGCGTTTCTCGTTGCGGACGTCGAACACGATCTTCACCGCGCCGCGGGGGCCAGCCTCGGCGGCGTGGGCCACGGCGTCCTCGTAGCGGGCGAGTGGGTAATGGGCCGATACCAGGCGGTCGAGTCCGGCCGCTTCGACCAGTTCGGCGGCCAGCTCGAAGGTGTGCACCTGGCGGCCGTTGATCTCTTCGGTGCCGTAGCAGTAGGCGCCCACCAGCTCGGTCTCGCGGTGCCACAGAGCGGTGAGGTCGAGATCAACCCGGCCGGGCATACCAAGCACGACGACCCGGCCGCGGGGCCGCGCCATCCCGATGGCCTCCTCGAGCGACGACTGGGAACCCACGGCGTCGATGACCACATCGGCCCCTCCGGACAGACGGCCACCGATCTCGAAGGACCCGGTGTGGCGGCGAACCGCCCGACTCAGCTCACCCGAGCCCACGACCTCGTCGGCGCCCAGTTGGCGGCCGAACTTGTGCTGCACCGGATACCGGGCGCCCAGCAGAACGGTACCCGCCTTGGTGAAGCGCCGTAGCGCGGCCACCGCCCCCAGACCCATGGTGCCGGCGCCGATGACCGCCACGGTGTCGCCCTCGGACACATTGCCCCGCAGGACGCCGTGGGTGGCGCAGGCCAAGGGCTCGATCATGACCGCGTGCTCGTCGGAGAGACGGTCGGGCACGTCGTGGAGAAGGCTCTGGTGGACGATCAGCTCGGTGGCCCACCCTCCGCCAGTGGTCTCGCAGAAGCCGATCTGGAGGCCGGGTTCGAGATCGCCGCTGACCAGATGGCGTATGTCGTTGCCATCTCCGGGTGCGGCGCCGGGGAATGGGGGCTCGAGGCCGCGGCACGCGTGGCCCAGCACCGGCTCGACCACTACCCGCTTCCGCTCGGCCGTCTCGCCTACGATCTCGTGACCGAGCACGAACGGGAACGACACGAAGGGTTCGAAGTAGCGGCTCGACTGGCCGTCGACAGTGGCCAGGTCGGATCCGCAGATCCCCGCCAACCGGGGATAGACCCTGACCCACTCATCGCTGGGTAGATCGGGGGCGGGCTCGTCGACCAAGCTCAGAGGCCCGGTGGCCGCGCCCGAACCGGGGCGCAGCCGCGACGAGATGGCCGCCGCCACATACCGCACCTCGCGCCGCTCGAACCGGAGTGCCTTCATGAGCCGGCATCGTAGCCCGACCCCCTACCCTCGAAGCCATGTCAGAGCAGATCATCGACGAGGCAACCGCCGGCCTCGAGGGCCTCACTGTCCTGGGCCGCACCGTGCAGGCTCCTCTGGACCACCTCGAGAGCTTCCCTGCCCCCGACGGTTGCGCCCAGGTGACCTTCGAGACCTCCGAGCTGGCCTCGATCTGTCCGGTCACGGCCCAACCCGATCTTTCGACCCTCACCATCGACTACGGCCCCAACCAACGTTGCATCGAATCGAAGTCACTGAAACTCCATCTGTGGTCGTACCGCGACCGGCCCATCTTCGCCGAGGCCCTGGCCGTGGCCATCGCCGACGAAGTGGCCCGGGCCGTCGATCCCCACTGGCTCCACGTGACCGTCCGCCAACAGGCCCGAGGCGGGATCGTCACCACCACGCAGGCCAGCCGCGGTACTCCACCAACCCGCTAGTCCCCACCAGAGGACCCTGAGGGCCTGATCCCCATCTCCTCGACCAGCACCCATCACACTCCCCCGGGCTGTGCCGATCTCATGACGGATGCCCAGGCCGACCTTGCCTCCCCGATCAGCCTCCGAGCGCCGCCGTTCGGTTGCCGCGACCCAGCGGCTGTCGGACCTGATCGCCCTCACAGCGGTGTGGGGTGCGGGGCTGCTGGTGCTGGCAGTCGCCGCCCTCCAGAACCAGGTGCCGGTTTCGGAGCTCCTCCACGACCCGGCCACCGTGGCCGGGGGCATGTGGTACGTCGGGCTGATCTCGAATCTGGGAGCCATCGGCTGGACTGTCGCGGTGACCGCTGCCGCCGGAGCCGCCTATGTAGCCCGCGTCGGAGGTCGACCCCAGGCCACGATCTCGTTCCTCCAGGGTGGCGCCCTCGTGGGGGCGATGCTCCTTGTCGACGACCTCTTCCAGGTCCACCAACGCATGGTCCCCCGCGAGGTCGGCCTGTCGAAGCCGATGGTCCTGCTCATCGAGCTGGTCTTGGCCGGCGGTTGGGCGATCATCTCCTACCCTGAGCTCAAACGGACCCGCTGGCATCTCCTGGTCATGACCGGCGGAGCCTTCATGGTGTCCCTGGTCATCGATCAGCTGGTGGCCGGTGCTGAGTCCGGGACCCGGATGCTGGTCGAGGACGGGGCCAAGTTCCTCGGGGTGCTGGCCTGGGCCCTCTACTGCGTACGCACCGCCGCTGACATTGTGGCCTCGATCGCCCGCCGGGCCGTCACGGTCACTACCGCGTTGTCGGAGGGCCAGTCGTCGCCGGCTCGGCCGGAACCTCAATCTCGCTAGCAGCCGGAACCGCGCACGGGTCGCGCCCGGCGAAGTCCTGAGTCCTCACCACCGAAGCCACCACTGCTTGGGCGTCGAGGCGGCCCTCGGCAACCGCTTCCTCGAGCCGGGCCAGGGTGGGAGCCAGGTCAGCCGGTGAGCCAAGCATGGCGATGTCGACTCCGGCCAGCAATGCCAGCTCGGCCGCTTCGGGCCCGCCGACGGGAACTCCCCCCATGTCGAGGGCATCGGTCATGACCACTCCGTCGAAGCCCAATTCAGTACGCAGCAAGCCAGTCACCGTCTCGGGCGAGAGCGAGGTCGGGAACTGATGGGTGAGACCCGGGACCGATAGGTGACCCACCATCATCGCCGGCACGTCGGCCGTGGCTGCGGCCGCGAACGGGAGCAGGTCGTGGAGTCGCATCTCTTCGAGGGGTGGCGTGGTGGGCAACCGGAGGTGGCTGTCGGCGTCGGCTCGGCCGTGCCCGGGGAAGTGTTTCACCACCGGCCGGACGCCTCCCCGCTCCAGGCCCCGCACCACCGCCAAGCCGTATTCGATCACCGCGGCGGGATCGACGCTGAACGATCGGTCGCCGATGCCCGGGCCCCCGCCCACATCGAGAACGGGGGCGAGATCGACATCGACGCCCAGGGCCGCCATGGCTTCAGCGTGGGCCTCGAACCCTTCTTCGACCGCGGCAATGCTCAGCTCGGTGCCCTGAGTGCGGGCCGAAGGCTGGCTCGCGATCAGGTTCTCGAGCCGCGAGACCCGTCCTCCCTCCTCGTCAACCGCGAACAGAGGGGCGAAGGGCCCCGAACGATCACCGAAGACGGCATCGAGCCGAGCGACCAGATCGGAGCGGAGGACGCCGACAGGCACGAATCCGCCGAAACCGTCGGGGCCTACGTCGGCGAGTTGCCCCAACTGGTTCTGCCCGGCCACGACCCAGACCAGCTGGCCGACCTGCTGACGGAGCGACCAGTCGGCCACGCACTCCGCGGCCGTGGGGCCAGGTTCAGTAGTGGTCGTGGTAGGGGCGACCGTGGTCGAGGTGGTGGGCGCAGGCAGGCTGGTCGAGGTCTGGACCGCGGAAGTAGTGGTGCCGCTCACCCGTTCGATGTCGTCGACGCCGGTACTGCAGCCGACCGCGAGCAAGGTGACCGTGCCGATCAGACTGAGAAGGCGCGGCACCAAGGGCATCTGCCGAGTCTAGGAACTGGTATCGCTGACTCGTTCAGTCGGCGAGAATCCACTCGCGGCTGCGGTCATGTTTGATCTCGGGGGCGTGGAAGAACTTCTCGAACTGCTCCGAGCGGGTTCCCTCATCCTCGACGTTCCAATGCTCGGAGAAGAAGGCCTCGAAGCTGAGCCGGCCGGTGAGCTGTTTGATGGCTTCGGCGTACTCGGCACCAAGGCCATCGGAGACGGCCTTCAGGACCTTTCGGGTGGACATGTCGAACTGGCGGCGCTGATCGAGCAATACCTCGCTCAGCTCGGCCACTTGGCGTTGTAGGTCGGAGTGCCGGCGCTCGAGATCAACGATCTCGTTCTGAAGTTCCAACACGCGGTTGGACAGCCGATCACCAACACGTTCGTGGCGCGGCCGGGATCGTCCGAACACAGCGGTCATGATTGTGATTCACCTCTCGCGGCCTACCCGCCCAGGCAGAAACCGTTCTGCTTCCATCGGCGGGGCGGGGGCGACCATGAGCCCCGGGCTTTCGGGCCGGCTCGGTCGGTAGGGTCACCCCTTGATGACGGCCTCGGCAGTAGATCTCGTGTGGTACGCCAGTTACGGTTCGAACCTGTACCGCGAACGGTTCGTCGTGTACCTACGGGGCGGAACCGCACCCGGAGGCCGGCACGCTCAGCGCGGGGCCCGAGACCGGGCCGATCCCCGTGACGACCGACCCCTCACCATCGATCGCACACTCTTCTTCCGCGGCGAGTCTCGGCTATGGGGCGGTGGGGTGGCAGCCATCGACCACCAGCCCGGTACCGAGCCGGCTCGGGGCCGGGCCTACCTGATCACCGTGTCCCAGTTCGAGGATGTCGTGGCCCAGGAGAGTCGACGGGAGACAACCCCCATTGACCTGGACGCCGCCACCGAGCGCGGCCACCACCTGACCGGGCCGGGACCATACGATCGGCTCGAGGTGGTCGACTCCTGGGGCGGTGTGCCGGTGGTGACCTTCACCCATCCAGACCCTCGCGGGGCCCACGACCCCACACCTCCATCGGCCGCCTATCTGGCCACGATCATCAGTGGCCTGCGCGAAAGCCACCATCTCGACGACAACCACATCGTCGAGTACCTGCTGGCCGCCCCTGGGGTGGATCGAAGCTGGACGGGGGCCAACCTGCGCCAGCTCCTGCTCAGTGACCGAACATCATGAGCCACTGTTCCTCGCTCTGGGGCTTGAAGACCATGTTGTGCTCGCGGGTGTCGCCCATGGAGCGCGACGCGTCGGGTGAGTACAGGTGGCCAGGGAACAGGGTGGCGTCGTCGGGAATCTTCGCCAGCCGCTGGGTGAGGCTGTAGTAGAGCTCGCGGGGGTCACCGCCGGGAAGGTCGGTCCGGCCACACCCGTCGAGGAACAGGGTGTCGCCTGCCACCAGCCGCCCATCGACGAAGAAGCACTGGCTGCCAGGGGTGTGGCCCGGGGTGTGGATCAATTCGATCGGGACCTCGCCCACCATCACCACGTCGCCGCTCGAGTGGACCACTAGATCAGAGTCGTCGCAGCCGGTGACCTTCTTCATGCCCTCGGCCTCCTCGGCCTGGACGTGAATGGGTACCGGGTTGAGGGTGAGGAGCTGGGGGATGCCCTGGATAGCGAAGCCCATCATGGAGCCGCCCACATGGTCTGGGTGGTAGTGGGTGGCCATGGCTCCGGTGACGGTCATGGCGTCGGAGGCAGCCACGTCAAGGATGCCCTGCATGTCGTAGGCCGGATCGATCACGATGGCCTCGCCGGTCTCCCGATCGCCGATCAGGTAGACGAAGTTCACCATCTGGTGAGCGAGTTGGTCGGCGGCGGCGATGTCGCGCCCCGAGAGCAGCTGACGGAAGTACAGGCGATCGGTCATGGAACGATCGTAGTGATCACGCGCCGCGTCGGGCCGCCCGGCGTTTACCATGACCAGCGGAGACGTGCCCGAGTGGACGAAGGGACCCGCCTTGAAAGCGGCCGAGGGGCAACCCTCCGTGGGTTCGAATCCCACCGTCTCCGCGCAAGCACGTCGCGCTACCATTGCCATCGGTCCGTTCGCGGATCGTGGAGAGGTGCCGGAGTCTGGCTGAACGGGCTTCCCTGCTAAGGAAGTGACGGGCTCAAACCTGTCCGTGGGTTCGAATCCCACCCTCTCCGCCAAGTCACTCGTGCTAGCTCTCGCGCGTCCTGGTCGATGCTCACTGGATGAGTTCGAAGGGCTTCGCGGCCCCTGAGACAGACGTCACATGGCCGTTGCGTTGCGATTTCATGACGGATGGAGCAACCTGTGCGGACCACCAATAGGCCTGCTCAAACCAGATCTCCAGCGTCGACCGGCCCTCGCGGTCCGTCGAAGCCAAGTGAGCACCGACAAGTCTCAACGTTGTCGGGCGGAACGACCGAGCTAGGAGTTGTCAATAGTGGCCCCAACCCGATCCACCTCTGCTGCGCGCCCGTCCAGACGATCGCGCAACGCGGGTGTCCTGATGGGCACCGTCACCGCCCTGGCCGCCGCCGGCGGTCTGGTCATCATGGCCGACGGCTCAGCCGCCCAGCGTTCCCTCCCCGAGATCCGCGTGTCGGTTCCGACCCGGTTCGTCTTCGAGGACCTGGCGCCCCCCTACCCCGAGCCGTCTCAACAGCCGATCCCCCGCCTGATCGATCCCGCCGACCTCGGTCAGCCCCTCGATCAGATCGAATCGCTGGTGGCTCGCAGCCCCCAGCCGGTCGACCCACCCCCACAGAGCACTCTCGCCCGGTTCGTCGCTGAACATCCGGGCGGCCCTGGTGTCTTCAAGCCCCAGCGTGCCCCGTCACTGACCAAGTCGGCGCCCGCTCCCGAGGTTCCGGTCACCATCGAAAAAGCCGTTGTCGCCACCCCCACCACCACCCCCACACCGGCCCCAGCCCCGGTGGTCGAGCCCGGACCGGTGGTCGAGCCCGGACCGGTGGTTGAAGCTCCGGTCGAGACCCCCGCCCCGGCCCCCGAGGCCCCCCCGGCCCCCGTACCCACCGGGCCTGTCCTCACCCCTTCGGGTCGAGTCGAGCCCACGGCCGAACAATGGGCCTCCCTGCGCTACTGCGAGGCCACCGGCAGCTACCAGGCGGTCAACCCGTCCGGGAAGTACCGGGGTGCCTACCAGTTCGATCAGAGCACCTGGGAGAGCGTGGGGGGCACCGGCGACCCGGCGGCGGCCGGCCCGGCCGAGCAGGACCTTCGGGCCTACATCCTCTACGACATCCGCGGCGCCTCGCCGTGGCCTCAGTGCGGTCGCTTCCTGCCCCAGGGGTGAACCAGACCGGCGCAGGCCAGCCCCACCTATCAACTCAACTGAAGGTCCCATGACCTGATGACCAGCGCTGATGTGTTCGTCACCAACATGCGGGTCGGTGCCCTCGAGCGACTGGGATCGATGCCACTTCGTGGAGCGAGCGCCATCCGAGCCTGATCCACTGTGTGGCCAACGGGTATGGGCCGACCGAGCCGTGCGCGACAGCATCGACTACGGGGCCATCTCCACCCGCTTGCGGCGCCACGCTCCGGACACGGGAGAGCACATCCGTCGCCAACACCACCCCGACACCGAGCTCTGGGTGCCCTGGTCCGGCCGTCCCCGTTCACGACAGGCCGGGAAACTCCTGGGCCACCGTCGTCCGAGCAACCACTCGGCCACCCTTGATGATCACCCGGTCGGTCGGCGCCGAGGCCACCGCCTCTCGCACGCTGCCGGCCCGAACCGCCATGAGGTCGGCCTGGGACCCGGGGGCGATCTCGATAGGATCGAGACCCATGACCAGGCGGGCCCGGTCGGTCACCCAGCTCCACGCCTCGTGGGGCAGGAGATGACCAGCCATGACCAGGAGGCTGGCCGTCTCGAAAGGGTCGACGCGGCCCATGGAGTTGAACGGGTCCTGAACATTGTCGGCGCCGCCGGCGACGACAACACCAGCCTGGTCGAGGGCCCGTAGCGCCGTCAGACCCCGGGGGGTCGCGGTGGGGTGGTCGCGGCCCTGGAGAAACAGGTTCGTCTGTGGAAGGGCAATGACGCCCACACCCGCCTCGGCCACCTCATGAGCGATGGCCTGCTGCTCACCGGCGTCCATCATCCCGAGACTCACACAATGGCTGGCCACCACACCGCTCTCGAACCCGGTGGACCGGACAGTCCGGGCCAAATCGAGAAGATCCCGTGATTCGGGATTGAGGTTCTCGTCGGTGTGGAGGTCGATGGGAAGGCCCCGCTCGCCGGCGAGGTCGAGTGTGAGCCGCAGTACTTCACGGCGGTCGGCCTCGACGTGGGGGCATCCACCCACCACGTCCACGCCCATGTCGAGCGCTTCCTGGAGGAGGCGGTAGTTGCCCGGTTGGGTGTCGGGCTGGGCGACCAGGCCCACCAACTGGATCTCAACCAGGTGGCCGAGCTCGTCGCGGAGGCGGAGCAGGGCTTCGACCGGAATGACACCAGAGGGGTCGAGGACGTTGACGTGGGAGCGGACCGCGGTGATGCCGTGGGCCAGTCCCCGCAGCACGGCGGCCCGGGCCCGGCGATGGATGTCATCAACGGTGGAGTCATACCCGTGGGCACGCCACGCGTTGATGGCACCCATCAGATCGCCGCTCGGGTTGGGAACGGCGTCGGCGGTGAGCGCCTTGTCGAGATGGGCGTGGGGTTCAGCCGGGGCCGACAACAGGAGGCGCCCGTCGAGATCCTCGACGGTTTCACCGTCGGCCGGGGTGAGCTCGCCTTGGACCTCGGTGATCAACCCGCCGGTGCCGACCCGGACATCGACGGTCTCGCCGCCAACCAGCAGGGCCTGTTTGAAGAGGCCCGTCATAGCAGGGGCACTACCTCTTCAGACCAGCGGGCGAGCTGCTCCTCGGTCTTGGTGTAGGTATCACCCGGGAAGTGAGGAAACAGGATCAGGTCATCAAGATCGAGGTCATCGCCGTACGCGGCCACCCCCTCGGCCACGTCGGCGGGTGAGCCCACGATCCAGACCTTGTTGGCGAGTGACTCCTCGAGGGTGGGGATGAGCCCGGCCGCGGCCGGACCGCCATCGGTGCCCCGGTAGCCCCGACTCCAGCCGTAGGGACCGAGGAACTTCCAGAACTCGTCGTGACCCGGTCGCGCCGAGGCAACTGCGGTCTCCTGATCGTCCTCGATACGGACGTTGAGCACCAGCATGCGCTTCTCGCCCGGAGCCAGCTCGACTCCGTGTTCTTGGGCGTAGAGCTCACCAAACCGCTCCCAGTCGGCCTTCAGGAACTCGTGGTTCTTCAGCCAGAACGTGCCGCCCCAGCCTTGACGGGGTACGTACTCGAGGGTGGGAGGCGAGGTCACCGGCTGCCAGGTCTCGTAGGGGTGGAGGGGCCGAGGCACCAGCGTCAACTCCTCGACGAAGCCCCCGCGGTCGGGGATGCCCGGTGGTGGCATCTCATAGATCTCGCCCTGGTAGGAGAAGGACTCGTTCTCGAAGGCCAACATGATGACCTCCATGGCCTCCTCGAACTGGGCCCGGTTGAGGCGGTCGGCCTCGGCCTGGTCGGGGTTGTCGAACGAGCCGATGCGGGTTCCCAGCGGTTCGGCTTCGCGGGGCACAGTGCCGCGTCCCACGCCGAAGATGCCGCGGCCACCACTGATGTTGTGGAGGGTGGCGAAGTCCTCGGCGAGCTTGAGGGGATGCCACTGGGTAACAATATTGACCATCGTCCCGATACGCAGGCGCTGGGTGCGCTCAGCGAGGATGGCACTGAACATCAGACCGTTCGGCACCACCTCGTAGCCCTCGTACTGGAAGTGGTGCTCGGTCAGCCAGAACGAGTCAAACCCGAGCTGGTCAGCCACAACTCCAACATCAATGAGCCGCTCGGCGGCGTACCACATCTCCTCCTGGGTGTACCGACGGTCGGTGGGGGCCGGCGGTCCGGCACCCACATCATCCATCTCGACACCCCCGAAACAGAACACTCCGGTCCGCATGGTCACTCACTCCGACCGCCCGGTCTCCGATGACCGTGCTTCCTCTCCCGACCCTAGGTCACCCCGAGAGGGGCCCTGAACTCGAAAGGGGCTTGGGAAGGACAGTCGATGGCCCTATGCTCAACGAGTTACCCGGCGCTCGTAGCTCAATTGGATAGAGCATCTGACTACGGATCAGAAGGTTGGGGGTTCGAGTCCCTCCGAGCGCGCTGAGTGTCCCCAGGTCACAGCACTGCTGATGCATGCAGTGGCTGTGGACAATCCTCCTGTGAGAAGACATTGAGAAGGTAGATCTTCTCAAGGGGCGGGAATGCCGAAGGTGCGGGGCGTCTACCGCGACGCCAAGGGCGGCTGGTACTTCAAGGCCGCGACCCACAAGGACCCGGTCACGGGCAAGTGGAAACAGGTCACCCGGCGGGGATTCGCGACCGCCACTGAGGCCGCCCAGGCCGGCGCCGTGAAGACAGGCAAGGGCTTGGCCCCCAACACAATCCGCCTGGCCCAAACCCCGCCGGTCGATTCCCAAGCACTGGTCACCCGAACAGGCCCGGGAGTTTCTCGCCCTCCATGAAGGCGACCGACTCTTGCCAGTGTGGGCCTTCCTGCTCGGGTCAGGCGTACGCATCGGCGAGCTCGTCTTCCTGCGCTGGCCCAACGTCGACCTCGATCAAGGGCTGGTTCGTATCAACGAGTTCGCCACCGTGCTCGGCTACGACGTCCACCGGTCCGAAGGCAAGAGCACCGACGCGGTGCGCACCATCGATATCGACCCCCACCTCCGCGAAGTGCTGCGCCAGCAACGGCGCCTCCAGGCCGAGGAACAGCTGGCGGCCGCGGAGTACGGCGACACCGATCTCGTATTCACCAAGCCCGCCGGAGGGGCCTATCACCCCCAGTTCCTCTCGCGCCTGTTGGGCAAGACCAGCGCCGAAGTGGGCCTCCCCCGCCTCACCGCCCACGGGCTACGTCACACCAGCGCCACCCTCATGCTGGCCCGCGGTGTTCCCCCCAAGGTGGCTGCCGAACGGCTGGGCCACGCCGACGCCACCCTGTTCACGAACCTCTACAGCCATGTCACCCCCACCATGCAGAAAGAGGCCGCCGCCCAGATCGGCGACGCTCTATTCGGAGAGAACTGAAAGATCCATGTCACGTTCGGGGCATTGAAGTGTCCCTCGGCAAGACATGAAGACGCATTCTCTTCTCGACATCAACGAGGTCGCCACCCGGCTCGGAGTCACACTTCGCTTCGTGCGCCGACTCGTATTCGAACGACGGATCCCGTTCCACAAGGTCGGCCGCTACCTGAGATTCGACCCCGACGACATCGCCGAGTACCTATGCCGATGCCGGGTCGAGGTCGCACCGAGATGGCGTCGGGAAGATCACAAGAACAGCGCT
>JAAEMS010000270.1 GCA_024225275.1 Actinomycetes bacterium | reverse complement strand
TCGCCTTCGAGCTTCGCGTCGTGCGGCTCATCGTTGTGCTTCTCCTTGAATGACGACGGGTTCGCCGTGCAGAACGGTGTGACGGACCTGGCCGCGCAACTCACGGCCGACGAATGGACTGTTGTTGGACCTCGACGCCCAGCCCCGCTCCGGGACCTTCCAGCGGGCTTCGGGGTCGAAGACGGTCAGGTTGGCGGGTCTCAGCGTCTCCACCGGGCCCCCGTGGGCGTCGAGCCCGGCGATGGCGGCCGGACGCCAGCTGAGAGCACCCACGATGTCGGCCACGGGCATGTCGAGCTCGGTGAGGGCAACGGCCAATGCCGTCTCGAGGCCGATCATGCCCGGGGGGGCCTGGTCGAAGGGCCGCTCCTTGGTCTCGACCACGTGGGGAGCGTGGTCAGTGGCAATGGCGTCGATGGTGCCGTCGGCCAAGCCCTGGCGGACCGCCTCGACATCGCTGGTGGTGCGCAGGGGGGGATGCACCTTGAACCGGGTGTCGTAGGTGGCGCAGGCTTCGTGGGTGAGGGAGAAGTGGTGAGGGGCGGCCTCGGCCGTGATGGGGAGTCCGCCGGCCTTGGCCGCTCGCACCATGGCCACCGAACCGGCGGTGGACAGATGCTGGAAGTGGACCCGCGAACCGGTGAGCTGGGACAGGGCAATGTCGCGCATCACCATGAGCTCCTCGGCTTCGGCCGGTTGACCGCCCACCCCGAGCCGGCTCGACCATTCGCCCTCGTGCATATGGCCCCCGGCGCTGAGAGAGGTGACCTCGCAGTGCTGGGCCAACACGATGGGACCACCGTCTGAAGGGGCCCGCAAGCTGGAGGCGTACTCGAGGGCCCGGCGCATCAGCCGGTCGTCCTGCACCCCGTTGCCGTCGTCGGTGAAGATGCGCACGCCCAGAGCGATCATCTCGCCCATCGGGGCCAGATCATCGCCCCGGCGGCCCACGGTGATGGCCCCGCTGGTGTGCACGTCACACGGAGCGGTGCGGCCCCGTTCGAGCACCTCGGCCACCACCGCGGCATGATCGACGGTGGGGTCGGTATTGGGCATGGCCACCACCGCGGTGAATCCGCCCTTGGCGGCCGCCCGGGCGCCCGACTCGATGGTCTCGGCGTCCTCGCCTCCCGGCTCGCGCAGGTGGGTGTGGAGATCGACGAAACCGGGGCTGACGACACATCCGGTGGCGTCGAGAACCGTGTCACCCCGAAGGTCGGGGCCGACTTCGATGATGGTGCCGTCGTCGGACACGAGAACATCGGCGGCGCGCTCACCGGTGGCATCGATGATGGTTCCGCCCCGGATGAGCACCGTCATGATTCACCCCCGACCAGGTCGATGCCGGAGCCCAGTAGCAGGAAGAGAACCGCGCTGCGTACGGCGACGCCGTTGCGGACCTGGTCGACTATGACCGCCCTCGGGTCCTCGGTGGCCTCGGCGCAGATCTCGACCCCGCGGTTCATCGGCCCCGGATGCATGATCAGGGCGTCGGCCGGGAGCCGATCGAGTCGCTCGGGGGTCAGACCCCAATGAGCCGTGTACTCGCGCAGACTCGGAACCACGGCGTCGCCGATGCGCTCGCGCTGCATACGTAGCAGGTAGAGCACGTCGATCTCGCCGAGCACCTCGTCGAGGTCGGTGGTGACCTTCACACCCCATCCGTCGAGGCTGGGTGGGAGCAGGGTGTGGGGCCCCACCAGGGTGACCTCGGCGCCCAGGGCCCGGAAGGCCAGGACGTCGGATCGGGCCACCCGGCTGTGCTTGATGTCGCCCACGATGGCGATACGGCGACCTTTGAGGCTGCCCCGGTGTTGGCGGATCGTGTAGCTGTCGAGCAGGGCCTGGGTGGGGTGCTCGTGCCAGCCGTCGCCGGCGTTGATGACCGATGCGTCGGTCCATGCCGTGAGCTGCCAGGGGGCGCCCGACGAGCCGTGGCGCACCACTATGCAGTCGACGCCCATGGCCTCGATGGTCTCGACGGTGTCGCGCAAGGACTCACCCTTGTTGACCGACGATGATCCGACGCTGAAGTTCATGGTGTCGGCCGACAGGCGCTTGGCCGCCGTCTCGAACGAGAGACGGGTGCGGGTGGAGTCTTCCCAGAAGAGCAAGGCGATCGATTTGCCCCGCAGAGCAGGAACCTTGGGGATGTTGCGCTCACCGACCTCGGCGAACACATCGGCCAGGTCGAGGATCTCCTCGATGGCGGTGGGGTCGAGATCGGCGACGGACAGGAGGTGCTTCACTTGGCCATCACGCCGAGCCGCACTCCTTCCCCCCCGACGTCGACGACCTCGTCGCGCCGGGTGGGCAGGTTCTTGCCCACATAGTCGGGCCGGATCGGTAGCTCGCGGTGGCCGCGGTCGACCATGACCGCCAGCTGGACTGCCCGGGGCCGCCCGTGATCGGTGAGGGCATCGAGGGCGGCCCGTACCGTACGTCCGGTGAACAGGACATCGTCGACCAGGACCACGACCTGCTGGTCGATGTCGAAGTTGATGTCGGTGATGGCCTCGGGCAGCACCGGCCGCAAGCCGATGTCGTCGCGGTAGAAAGCCACGTCCAGTAGGCCGACGCGGGGGCGCTTCTGTTCGATCTCGGTGAGCGACTCGGCCAGATCACGGGCCAGGCCCACACCACCGGTCTGCAGACCGACCAGGACCACATCGTCGATGCCACTGTTCCGCTCGACGATCTCATGAGCCATACGCCAGGTGGCTCGGGAACAGTCATCCGCCGTCATGACGTGACTGTGGGGGGTGAAGACGCCTCCGAATGGGGGCGTGCGGCGCCGTTCGCGCTCGGCCAACGTCGGTTTCCTTTCGTCCGTCTGGGCCTCACCGGACCCGCTTCACGGTCGAGGGTGTACCTTAGCCGCGCGATTGGGGCGTGCGAGCCGGGTTTCGGGGGTGAATCTCAGTCAGACCGGCCCGATTCGTGGGACCCGGCCGGGCTTCGCTCAACCACCGCGGGGCAGTTCGCTCCAGGGCTTCTCGCGCTGATCGGACTCGCCCGGCTCGCGGGGTAGGCCCAGAACCCGTTCACCGATGATGTTGCGCTGCACCTCGTCGGAGCCGCCGGCGATCGAGAGAGCCGGGGTGAACATCGAGTAGGCGTGGAAGAGCCCGTTCTCGGGGGTGTGCTCGCCCCAGAGCATGCCGGTGGGGCCCATGGCCCCGAGCCCCTGATCGCGGGTGCGTCGGGCGATCTCGGAACCCACCAGTTTGAGGGTGGACACCTCGGGTCCGGGCTGACCACCGGCCTTCACCGCCGCCACCGCCCGCTCACCCGACCACCGCGAGGTCCGCCGCATGCTCAACAGCTCCATCAGTGCCTGGCGGGTGACAGGCTCGGACCCGACGCCCGACCCCTCGACGATGCCGTTCAGGATGGTCGTGGCCCCCCCGCTGAGGGCGAGCGAGAAGCCGTCGACCTTGGCGGCCAGGGCCTCGGCGTACTGGCCCACGGGCATGTCGAGGTCGGGTTGCTCGAACGCGGCCGCGTCGCCCATGCCCGCGTTGTCGGGGTCGCGCTCGTGGGAGAGGGTGGTCATGCCCACCCGCCAGCCATCGCCCAGGTCTCCCAGCCGGTCAGCGTCGGGTACCCGGGCGTCGGTGAGGAAGACCTCGTTGAACGCGGCGTCGCCGGTCATCTCCCGCAGGGGCCGGACGTCGACCCCTTCCTGTTCCATGTCGATCAGGAAGTAGGTGATGCCCCGGTGCTTGGGCTGTTCGGGGTCGGTGCGGGCCATGAGGATGGCGTACTTGGAGAACTGGGCCCCCGAGTTCCAGACCTTCTGGCCGTTGATGACCCATTCGTCGCCGTCGAGGACCGCCCGGGTGGCCAGACCACCCAGGTCGGACCCTGCTCCCGGCTCGGAGAAGAGCTGGCACCAGACGTCCTGGCCGTTGACGATGCCGGGCATGAACCGCTGCTTCTGGTCGTCGGTGCCATAGGTGAGGATGGTGGGTGCGGCCAGGAAGGTGGCGATACCCGACGGCGACCCGAAGGCCCCGGCCTCATGGCGGGCCCGTTCCGCGGCCTTGGCCGCCGGCCCCCCCAGCCCTCGGCCACCGAACCCTTCCGGAAACCGGGAAAAGGCCCATCCGGCGTCGGCGAGCAGCTGCCACCACTCCCCCAGCGGCCGATCAGGATCCCAGGTCTCGGCGTACCAGGCGGCGGCTTCGGCGTGGACGGCTTCAGGGTCGGTGGTCTCGGCCATGGCCCGACTCTACGTGGGTTCATCACCCGGCTGGGTCAGCTCCACAGTGTTGCCGTCGAGGTCGGAGTAGCGGGCCGAGCGCCCCCACGGCTGATCGATCGGCGGGTGGAGAACGGTGGCGCCGGCGCCGAGGTCAGCCAGGGTCAGCACGATGGTCACGAGGCGTCGGTCAGCACTCGGCATGCCCCCCAGTATCGCCCTAGGTCGACCGCCCGCCCGAAAATCTTCGACCGGTCCCTTGCGCCGATGTGTCGATATCGATACTATCGAACATATGTTCGATGCAGGCGGGCTCAACGAACTGACGGATCACCTGCTGGATACGGCGACGGCCGTCGAGCGGGCGCGGGTTGTGCTGCTCACCGATCTGGCCGAGGCACTGGGAAGTGGCGTGTGGTCGGCCAGCGGGTGTCTGTCCCCCACCGCGTGGCTCCGTTCTCGGGCCCGGCTCTCGCCGGCCGAGGCCGGCCGGCTGGTCAGGGCGGCCGAGCTGGTCCGCCGCTACCCAGGGCTGGCCGAGGCGCTGGAGGCAGCCATCATCTCCTGCGGCCACCTCGAGGTTCTGGCCGGTGTCGCTCAGCGGGAACGACTTCCGGTCCTCGACGACCACATCGATTCCCTGATCGTCCACGCCTCCCAGCTGCGCACCGACCAGTTCCAGATCATGGTCCGCCATTGGGCCAACCTGGCCGACGACACCCTCGACCACGATCCCGCGGCCGACCGGTTCGATTCCCGATTCCTCCAGATCTCCACCACTCTGTTCGGCGACAGCGACATCACCGGGCGACTCGACACCGAGGTAACCACCAATCTGCTGGCCGCCCTCGACGTCCACGACACTGGGCCGGACAACCCCGACAATCCAGAACCACCCCGAAACCTACGCCAGCGCCGGGCCGACGCCCTGGGCGATCTGGTTGCCGCGAGTCTGGGCCGCCACGCCGGTGACCCCGAAGCCAATGACACCGACGATTCACGGCGGGGCCGACGCAACCGGCTGGTGGGCACCCTCATCCTCGACCTCGAACGGATCCTGGCCGCCAACCCCGACCTCGATCGCTTGCACCAACACGTCATCGGGCTCGGACCCATCGCCTCCAGCACCGCCCGACGGCTCCTGTGCGACAGCTCCATCCGAGCCCTCACCGTCGACGCCGACGGCAACCCTCTCGACCTCGGCCGCTCCACCCCCACGGTGAGCCCCGGTCAGCGGCTGGCCCTGACCGCCCGCGACCATCACTGCCAGTTCCCGGGATGCGATCGCTCGGCTGACTGGTGCGATGCCCACCACATCATCCACTGGGCCGACGATGGCGACACCGACCTCGACAATCTGGTGCTTCTGTGCCGGCGACACCACGGCCTCGTCCACTACGGGTGGGAGATCGAACGATCGACCTGGGGCGATGTCTCGGTCACCCGACCCGATGGGGCCGTGTTCCGTGAGGTCAACGGCCGGGTCCAACGCCACCAGTCCGGGCGTGACCCCGTCCTGGTGTAGCCGGCCCGAGAGCTGACCCCGCTCGCCAACTGATCAGAGGCAATCCGCCCCGGCGGGTGTTGTGGCGCGTTTGACCTAGCGTTCCGGCATACCCATCGGCATTTTGGCCTGCCCCACCGACCTGTCCCTCGAGTGGGCGGTACCGGCCCATCTTCGAGTAGTCCGGTTCCCGCTGACTCACCCGAAGCGCGACGGCCTCGTCAGGCACAGCCAGGCGAACCCCAACATGCCCCGGTACTCCAGGTACTCGGCGGCCCGCTGATCAGCGAAACCCTGCGCCGCGGCGGTACCCACCTCCCGCACGCCACCTCCCCATCGTCCCTCGAACTCGTCCCATTCCTCTAGGGTCGACAACACCGAACCCGCCACTGTCCAGCCTGCTGCCTCGGCCTGAGCTTCCAGGGTTTCGAGGCCGTTGGGCAGGTCGCCGAATCGCTCGGCGTTGACCCCATCGGGCCTAGTCATCCAGACCCCGTCGCCCACGACGGCCGCTCCCGCCAGCCGAGCGAGGGCGGGGAACACCGCTTCGGTGCCCCCCACCGCGTGGGAGGAACCGATGCAGACGGCCACGTCTGCCGGCTCGGAATACTCGCCCGCATCGCCGATCACGAACCGGGCCCGATCGGAGACACCGAGATCGTCCGCCCTCTGAGCGGCGACTTCGATCGCCCCCGGCTCCGAGTCGACTCCCACCCCGGATACCCCGTTGGCGGCCAGCCGCAGCACGAGTGACCCTCGGCCGCAACCAAGGTCGACTGCGGTCTGGCCGTGGGTGCCGACGAAATCCACCAGCCCGTCGGCGCGATCCGATGAGAGGGGGGCATTGAATTCCAAGGCGGCGGATCCAGCGCTGCGCAGGGTCAACAGCTCGATCTCGTCCGAGTCCATGGACGGCGACGCTACCCGGCCCACCCTGCTCTGTGATGCCGACAGGAGAGTCCGGAAAGGGGGGCCGCCGGGGCCAGAGCCGAACTGGGCTGGTCCAGCCTCGAGGGCGCTCAGTCCAGGAACTCGACCGACCCGAGGTCTTCGCTGGCGGTGACCGACCGGTCGATCATGGCCCGGGCCAGGGCGACTCCCCGCTCGTCCTCGGGGTCGACGGTGCCCCCGCCGACGACCGGGTACACCGTGCACATGATCGTGGCGAGCCGGTACGCGTCCCACAGCTCAGCACGACTCGGAGGGTCGACCCCCAGCTCGATCAGACGGTCGCGGTACTGGGTGACGACATCAGACTCCATATCGCGGCGCAGGTCGACAGGTGCGCTCTGGCTCATGAAGTAAGCGAGGTCGTACACCCCGGGGCCCTGGATGATGATCTGCCAGTCAATGACCGCCAGCGAGTCGGGACCGACATCGAAGAAGAGGTTGTCGAGGCGGGCATCACCGTGACAGAGAGTCCAGGGCATGGCGGCCGCCCGCTCGAGCAGGCTCCCGATCGATGCCCGGTACCGGTCGTACCAAGACGGCATCTCGAGAATCTGGCTCGAGATCGGGTGATAGCCGTCCAGGGCCGTTGGGATGCCCTGGGTGTACAAGGGGTGGCTGAGCGGGTAGATCCACTCACTGGCCTCCACCTCCGGGTGCTCCCACCACGAGGCGTGGAGCTTCACCAGCTCCTCGGCCGTGGCCTCGACCTGCGAGGTGCTGGCCCCGACCACCTGGTCGCCCAACTGGCCGGTGGACACGTCCTCGAACAGGAGGATGAAGGTCTCGGCGTCGCCGTCGTACTCAGCCGCGTGACAGGCCGGGGTGCGACTGAGGCTCCGATCGGCCAGCAGGTTGTAGAAGTTCACTTCCTTTTCGTAGAAGTTGAACGTCTTCACGACCTCGAGGGCCTCGGGGTTGTCGGTGGCGAACTTGCCGACCACCGAAGTGGGCGCATCGGGTCCGGCGCCCTCCCAGTCGACCGAGATGCGATCGAGCTTGCCCATCAAACCGACACCCTCTCCTATCCGCTCGGAGGTGAAGCCGGTGACCTTGCCTCCACCCCCCAGTGGGGCCAGCTTCTCGTTCAGCCAAGCCGTCGTGACCTCTTCGACCTTGGTCGGAAACTCCCCCATGCCATCTCCCCTTCGGTTCGCGGTTGGCGGACCCTACACCTGAGCTATGACCGATGTCACCGTGTGAGCTGGAAGAGCTGGCCGCCATCATCGGCTTCGATGAGCTGGAAGCCGGCATGCTCGGCGACTCGGGTCGAAGCTGGATTCCCGGCCTTGGTGTGGGCGACGAGACGATGGAGACCCAGGGCGTCCAGCGCCCAGGCCGAGAACAGGAGCAGGGCCCGGGTGGCCACCCCCCGCCCCCGCTGATCAGCATCCACCCACCAGCCCACCTCGGCTTGGCGGGCCGGGCGGCTGGAGTTGGGAACCCGACCCAGATCCCACAAGCCGACCTCGCCCCACACGTCGGAGGGGTCGGCCAGGGGTACGATCACGAGATCGATGGCGAGGCTGCGCTCGCGACGCTGGCTACCGCCGGCGATCCACCGTTGGGCGTAGGCCCGGTCGGTGCGGGGTGGCAGGGTCGTCCACCGGGCGATCTCAGGATCGGCCCACGCGGCCACGAGCGCGCCGGCATCAGGAGGACGCCAGGGACGCAACCCGATCAGGTCGTCTGACAGCGGCGGATCGGGAAGGGGGATCACAGTCGCCTCCGAGAGAGGGTCAACCCCGGATCTGCTCGGCCGCTGAGGCCAGGAGTCCGTTCACAAACCGACCCGAGTCGTCGGTGCTGTAGGTCGAGGCCAGCTCCACCCACTCGGACAGCACCGCCGAGGTGGGTACGTCAGTGCGATGAACGAGCTCGTAGAGGCCGAGCCGGAGGGCGGCCACGTCGAGCCGGGGCATCCGCGAGATCGACCAGCCGGGCTTGGCGAATTCGACGATCAGCTCGTCGAGGTCGGCACGGTGCTCGCTGACACCGCGCACCAGGAGCTCAGCGTAGGGCTCGGCGTCGATGGGTAGCTCGGCCAGAAGATCCTCGACCTCGAGAGCCTTGATCTCCGACTCGTACAGGAGGGCCAGAGCCCGATCGCGGGCCTCGCGCCGACTCCCGACCCCGCCAATGAGGGCCGACTCATTGTCGTTCTGGTTGCGGCTCATTGCTTCCTGCTCGCCTTCGGGCTTCGCGCCGTGCGGCTCATTGCTTCCTGCTCGCCTTCGGGCTTCGCGCCGTGCGGCTCATTGCTTCCTGCTCGCCTTCTGGCTTCGCGCCGTGCGGCTCATTGCTTCCTGCTCGCCTTCTGGCTTCGCGCCGTGCGGCTCATTGCTTCCTGCTCGCCTTCGGGCTTCGCGCCGTGCGGCTCACGCTCGGGTGATGTATTCGCCGGACCGGGTATCGACCTTGACCCGATCACCGGGGTTCACGAACAGGGGCACCTGGATGACCAGTCCGGTCACGAGGGTCGCCGGCTTGCGAGCACCCGAGACCCGGTCGCCCTGGATCCCGGGCTCGGTGTCGGCGATGTCGAGCTCGACCGCGGCGGGGAGCTCGGTGCCGATGATCTCCTCGCCGTACATCATGAGTACGGCGCTGTTGCTCTCGACCAGATAGTTGACCGAATCGCCCAGTGAATCGGAGGTTACTGGCATCTGCTCGTAGGTCTCAGAGTCCATGAACACATAGTCAGGACCGTCGCGGTACAGGTACTGCATGTCCTTCTTGTCGATGATGGCCCGCTCCACCGACTCGCCGGCCCGGAAGGTGCGATCGATCGTCGCTCCGGTACGCGAGTTCTTCAGGGTCGTGCGCACGAACGCCCCGCCCTTGCCCGGCTTGACGTGCTGGAACTCCTGAACCTGAAAGAGGCCCTCGTCGAGGTTGAGGGTCATGCCGTTCTTCAGGTCATTCGTGGTGATCTTGGCCATGGTGTGCTCCGGGAGGGGGTCGGTCAGCCGACGACTGGACGCCGGGGGCTGTGGGTGATGGACCGACACCCGTCGGCCGTCACCACCACGGTGTCCTCGATACGAACACCGCCGTGCCCCGCAAGGTACACGCCCGGCTCAACGGTCACGACGTTTCCGGCCACCAACTCGGACTCACTGCGAGCCCCCACCGAGGGCGCCTCGTGGATGTCGAGGCCCACCCCATGGCCGGTGCCGTGCGGGAAGGCCTCGGCCCAGCCGGCATCGGTGATGATGTCGCGACAAGCCTTGTCGACCTCGTTGGCGCGGACTCCCGCCCCCACCGTGGCCCGACCCGCGGCCTGCGCGGCCTCGACCACCTCGAGCATGCGGATCGACTGATCATCGAGTTCCCCCACCCCCACCGTGCGGGTCATGTCGGAGTGGTAACCGTCGACCAGGGCACCGAAGTCCAGGACGACCAACTCGCCAGACCCGATGACACGATTGGATGGGCGGGCGTGGGGCAGGGCGCCGTTGGGTCCGGCGGCAACGATCGTCTCGAACGACGGAGCCGATGCGCCGCGCCCGAGCATGGCGGTCTCGAGCTCCCGGGCGAACTCCCCCTCGGTGGGACCGTCGGCCAATCGGCCGATCACCTCGGCCAGGGCGGCATCGGCGATGGCCGCGGCCGCTTCGAGCCGGGCCAGCTCACCCTCGTCCTTCACCTGCCGGAAGGCACTGATGACTCCACTGGTGGGGACCAACTCGAGGTCATCGAACCAGTCGGCCAGGGTGCGCTGACGAGCCCACGTGATCGAGTCGGCCTCCAGGCCCGCGGTGGTGGCCGATCCGAGGGCGGACAGGAGGTGATCCTTGTCCGGTCCCGCGCTGACGACCACCTCGAGGTCGACCCCGAGGGCCGCGGCCTGGGCCGGGGCCTGATCGGCGTAGCGCCCGTCGGTGAGGAGCACGAGGGCCTCGGGTCGGACGACCACGGTGGCGTTCGAGCCGGCGAAGCCGGTCAGCCACCGGATGTTCGACAGGTCGGTGACGAGCAGGGCATCGAGTTCTCGGGTGTCGAGATCGGCCCGAACCGAATCAATCCGGCCGCCCATCGCCATGGCCGGAAGACCGGTCAGATCCACATCGGGAGCCACGGAGCTGGTCAACCCAACAGCTCGGCGAGGGCATCGACCGCCATGCGGTACCCCTTACCGCCGAAGCCGACGATGGAGCCCGCCGCCACCGGGGCCACGACCGAGGTGTGGCGCCACGGCTCACGGGCGTTGGGGTTGGAGAGGTGAAGCTCGATGACGGGCCCCTCGAAGGCGGCGAGGGCGTCGTGAATGGCCCAGGCGTAGTGGGTGAAGGCCCCCGGGTTGATGATGATTCCGGCGTGGTCGGCCCGGGCGGCATGGATGGCGTCGACCAGCACACCTTCGTGGTTCGACTGGAGATGGTCCAGCTCGAGACCGTGAGCCAGCGCCGCCGTGCGAGCGGTCTCGACATGGTCGGTCAGGGTGTCGGTGCCGTAGATGTCGGGCTCACGGCTACCCAGCAAGTTCAGGTTCGGCCCCGAAAGAAGCAGGATCGAGCTCATGAGATCCCTTCGTTGTTCGTCACGGCAGCCAGGGCTGCTCTCAACACGGCCTCGTCCTCGACCAGGACCGGCTCGACACCGTTGGGGCCGTCGAGCACGAAGGTCACTCCGTCGATGGCCTTCTTGTCGCGGGAGAACAGCTCGATGATGTGGTCGGGGTCCGAACCGGCGGGAACCGTGGCCGCCAGGTCGTAGGCCGCCACCACCCGCCGATGCTCGGCCACCCGGGTCTCGTCGATGCGCCCCAGGCGGTGACCCAACTCAGCCGCGTAGACAAGGCCGATGGCCACTGCCTCGCCGTGCCGGAGGTCGAAGGCACCGTCGATCTCGAGGGCATGGGCCAGGGTGTGGCCGTAGTTCAGGATGGCCCGGATGCCACCCTCGCGTTCGTCAGCGGCGACGACCTCACCCTTGATGCGCACGCAGGCCGCCACCCGCTCGCAGAGATCGAGACGATCGAGGTTGCCTCCACCCAAGAAGTGGTACTTGGCCAGCTCACCCATGCCACTGCCCAACTCACGGGGTGGAAGGGTGGCCAGCACCTCGGTGTCGCACAGCACCGCGTGGGGCTGCCAGAAGGCGCCTACCAGGTTCTTGCCCTCGGGCAAATTGACGCCGGTCTTGCCCCCGATGGCCGCGTCGATCTGCCCCAGGAGGGTGGTCGAGACGTACACCACCGGGACACCCCGGTGATAGACGGAGGCCGCGAACCCGGCCACGTCGGTGACCAGACCACCCCCGACGGCCACCACCGCGTCGCCGCGGGTCAGACCCCAGGACACGAACTGACGGCACAAGTCCTCGATGGTGGACAAGCTCTTGGCCTGCTCACCTTCACCGATCACGAATACCCGGTGATCGATGCCGGGATCGACTTCGATCCCGATGGCGGCCTGGGTGACCACGGCCACCCGACGGGCCCGTTCGGGGATGACGTCGGCCAAGGCATGGCGGGCACCGTCGCCCACCAGGGTGGGGTACGACCGGTCACCCACCGCCACCTCGACCTCGATGAGTCCGGGGTTGGTCATGTCAGGGCCGTCGCGAGCCGGTCCGACAGCCAGCCGGCCAGGTGATGGGCCGAACCGTGGTCGGTGTCCATGGTGAGGACCGCCACTTCGGCATAGAGATCCTGGCGCTCGGCCATCAACCTCTCGACCAGGTCGACCATGGACTCTCCCTCGGCCGGTTGAAGCAGGGGGCGGGCGGCCGTGGGGCCGACGCGAGCCACGATCGTGGCCGCATCGCCCCTCAGCCACACGGTCACGGCCCGGTTGCGCAGCCACTCCCGGTTGATCGCCGACTTCACGACACCACCGCCGGTTGACACGACGGGAGCATCGGCTCGGTCGAGCGACTCGTCGAGCAGTTCGCTCTCGAGAGCCCGGAAACGGTCCTCTCCGTCGGTCGCGAAGATCTCGGGGATCGCCCGACCTTCGCGCTCGACGAGCTCGGCGTCCAGGTCGACGAAGGGACGATCCAGGTGACACGCCAAACGGCGGCCCACCGCCGTCTTGCCCACCCCCATCATGCCTACCAGAGCCACCGGACGCGGGGCTGGGCCCCCGTCAGCGGGAGGGCGGGCAGGAAGCTGGGACACCACGAGGACGGTAGCGTGCCCACCGACCCGACCTCTACCCGGTTGCCATTCCCGGGATGCTGCTGGTGAAGAGGACGGTGACAGCTGCCCCCACGGCCAGGGCCGGACCAAACGGTAGGGCGACCTTGCGCCCCCGCAGGAACACGGCCGGTAGACCCACGACCAACAGACTCAGACTGCCGATCATCAGGGCCCAGATCACCAGGTTCACCGTCGACTCCCAGTTGCCGGCGATCCAACCCACGAAGAGGCCCAGGACGAGGCCGAACTTCACGTCGCCGAACCCCATACCCCGGGGGTTGATGATGTGCATCAGGAATAGGGGCGACACGAAGGCGACCGCCCCCAGCCCCGCGTACTGCAAGGACTGGGTGTGGCCTTCGACCAGGGAGACAACGCCGATCAGCACCAGCGAGACGGCCAGAGTGGGGAAGACCAGCAGATCGGGCAGACGCAGATGGCGCAGATCGATGGCACTGCCCACCACCAGCGAGGCGAAGAACACCATGAACGGGATCAGCACCCAGCTGGTTCCGAACCGCCAACCCGCCAACCCGAACAGGAGGGCCGCGAAGATCGGCACGAAGACGGGTTCGGGCCCCCAGGATTCGCCGCAGGAACCGCAGCGGCCGCCGGCCAGAGCCCAGCCGACCAGGGGAAGCTGGTCGCGCCAGGTCCGTTCGGTCGAGCATTCATCACAGCTGAGGGGCCGGTCGAACAAGGACTCACGGCCAGGGATGCGGTCGATCAGAAGCACCAGGACCGGGCTGATCAGGAGACCTATGAGAACGCTGACGACAACGGCGACGTCCACCACGGCTCAGGTCACTCGTTGGAGAGGAACTTCATGAGCAGCCCTCGGTTGAGGGGCTCATCCGCGTCGTCCATGTCGGCGAGGACGGCTTCGCGTTCCTCGTCGGTGCCGGCCCGGGCGGCGGCAGCCACAGCACGGGCGGCCCGGGGCGAGAGGTTCGCCAGCTGGCGGGCCACCTCGGCCGGGTCGGAGGCATCGGGCTCAGCGACTGGGCCAGGCAGCGGGGCGGGCGGAGGTGGAGGAGGAGGCAGAGGCGCATCGCCCAGACCGGGCCCGGACTCCATCGGGCCGGAGGTGGCGAGGTCAGTGTCGGTAGTGTTGTCTCCGAAGGGGTCGCCGGCAAGAGGGCTCTCGCCGAACGAGATCTCGCTCCCGAAGGAACTGGCGTCGAACTCAGGAGCGCCGTCGGCGCCGAACTCACCGACCGAGGGTTCGGTCGTGATGTCGTCGGTCAGCGCTGGCACTTCGGAGACGAATCTGGGCTGATCGTCGAACGGGGCGGAAGCCGGAGCTTTGGCGAACGCCACCTCATCGGGGGCTCCGGTCTTGGCCGAAGCGGTATCGGCGAGCTCGGTGTTGGTGTCGGCCACTTCGGCGATGGCGTCGGTGGTGCCCAGAATCTCCGGAGCGGCTACCGCTGCGAGGTTCGATCCCGTGGGAGCACCCACGTCGATCAGGCCCAGCTCGACCATCTCCTTGAGCTCACGGGCCACCTGTATCTCACCCAGACCGAGCACGGCACCGATTTCGAGGACGGTGCTGCCCGCCCCGACCGCCACGATGACCTGCCAGCGGGGACGGTCGATCACGACGTCGGTGTTGGGAAGCTCCTCGGCGAGGTTCATCCACGAGTCACCCGAGGGGATCACCGTCTCTATGTTACGCCACTCGGCCAGAAGGGTCTCGGCCTCGAGGAGCACCGGCTCGATCTCGGACGGCGCACCGGGCTCGGGAGCCGTGCAATCCGACTCGAACATGAAGGATCCGTCCGGGAAACGGAGCAGATCAAAGACCTGGGTTGCGTAGTCCGCTCCCTGTTCAGCGCTGGTCACCGAGCCGGCGACAATGTCGCCATCCTCGACCCAGATCGATCCCTCACCCCGCGACCCTGAGACCCGCAGGAGTCCCGTCTTGCGGGTAGACGCCACCAGACGCAGAACGTCCGGAAGGGCAAAGGTGTCGAGTGTTCCCTGAAGCGACACGGCTTCCTCCGATGTGATCATGCCAGCAGAGGCTCTATCGGCACCTCTGTCGGCGATTTCAAGCATCTACCAGTCTACGGGACTCTGCTTCAGCCGAGGTTTCCCCGAACCGCATCGAGCATGACATCGATCGGGCCCGGCATGCCCGTCCAGGTCACGAATTGCCGGGCCGCCTGATGGGCCAGCATGCCGAGACCGTTCATGGTGGTGATGCCGCTGGTGGCTGCGGCCGCCAACAGAGGGGTCTCGAGCGGGTTGTAGATCAGGTCGGTGACCACCTGAACATCGTGCAGGGTCTCGATCGGGAACGGCAGCCCGGGATCGTCTCCCATCCCTACCGGGGTGCCGTTGACCACCAGCTCTGCGCTGGCCAGGTCGGAGAGATCACCCACCCGGGCCCGGTCACCGATAGCGGCCACCGCAGCCACGGCCCGGTCGACCGATCGGTTCACCACCACCACGTCGGCAGCCCCGGCGTCGGCCAGGGCCCCGCCCACCGCACGACTCGCTCCCCCGGCGCCCACGATCGCGGCCCGGCTCCCCCGGACCTCGAAACCGGTTTCTGACACCAAGGCATCGATGAACCCCTCCCCGTCAGTGTTGTCGCCGATGAGCCGATCGCCCTGGCGAGACACACAGTTGACCGCACCCAGACGGGCGGCAACGGGAGTGAGTTCGTCGACGGCCGCGGCCACTGCATCCTTGTGGGGCATCGTCACCGACAGCCCCTCGATGCCCATGGCCCGCATGCCGGCCAGAGCCTCGGGCGCCCGACCGGCCTGCACCGGGAAGACCAGGTACACCCAATCGAGGTCCAGGGCCGCGAAGGCCGCGTTGTGGATGGCCGGACTCAGGCTGTGGCGCACCGGGTCGCCGATGACGCCGGCCAGCCGGGTATGACCACTGATGGCCACCTAGAACAGGCCCTCGGCCTGTGACTTGGCTTTCTGCTCGAGGAACTCGTCATAGCTCTCGGTGAAGAAGTGATGGCCCTCGGCATCGGCCAGCACGTAGTAGAGCCACGGCCCCTCGACCGGGTGGGCTGCGGCCTCGAGGGCACCCCGGCCGGGAGCGCCGATGGGCGTAGGGGGCAAACCCAGACGATCGCGCGAGTTGAAGGGCGAATCGACAGCCAAGTCGCTCTCGGTGAGCACCCGGCCCCGTTCCTGGAAGTGGTAAAGGTATGTGGCATCGATCCCGATGGGCTGACCCACAGCGAGCCGGTTGTGAATGACCCGGGAGATCTTGGCCTGATCCTCGGGCACCTTGGCCTCGAGCTCGATGAGTGACGCGATGATCACCAACTCATACGGGGTGCGGCCCAGCTCGACGGCCGCACCCTCGAGGTCGGCGGCGACCGCCACGGCCGCGAACTCTTCGGCCATGCGTTGGAGTACCGCCAGCTCGTCGGCCTCTTCGAAGATCTCGAAGGTCTCGGGGAACAGAAGCCCCTCGAGGGTCGTGGCCTCGGCCGGCATCTGTGACCACCGCAAGCTGGGATCGTCTAGCGCCAATTCGAGCTTGCGCCGGTCGAGGCGGGGTAGCTCGATCATCACTTGGTCGATGATCTCGGGGAGCCAGAGCCCCTCAGGCACCGTGAACCTCTCACTCTCGGGCTGGGCGGGACCGGCATCGAGGACGTCGGCGGCTTCACCGAAACTGAGGTTCTCCTGGAGTACGTAGTCACCGGCCTGGAACGGGCCCCGGTCCTGCCAGGACACCCAGTAGCGCCACAAACGGGCATCGGTGATGACCCCTTCCAGCTCGAGCATGTCGCCGATCTCGGACGAGGTCGCCCCATCAGGGACACTCAGCGCGGTGTTGGCGCCCGGCTCCCCCGGCGGATCGATCTGCCGTCGGACCCACAACAGGGCCCCGCCCACCGAGGCAATACCCAACAGCAGGACGAGCACCAGCACCACGGTGACGCGCTTGAGCCACCGGCCCTCGCCGCCGACCGCGACGTACTCGTCATCGTCAGGGGCGGCGGCCGGAGCCCACTGAGGACCCTGGGCAACCGGGGGCTGATCCCAATCGTCATTCACTCGCGGCCTCCGGGACCTTCGAGCCAGGCCTGGAGAAGCACGGCCGCAGCCACCTTGTCGACCACCTTGCGGCGCTCCTTGGCGTTCAAGTTCTGTTCCATCAGGGCTCGCTCGGCAGTGACCGTCGTGAGCCGCTCATCGTAGGTCTCGACCGGCACATCGAGTACGACCCGCAACTCCTCGACCTCGGCGAGGGCGCCTTCGGCCGCCGGCCCGATCGATCCGTCGAGCGACAGGGGCAAGCCGACCACCACGATCTCCACTCCGAGCTCCTCGACCATGGCCTTGATGGCCCGATGGTCACGGGGCCGGTCGGTCGACCGCTGGAGCACCTCATAGGGGGTGGCGAGCACCCCGCCCGAGTCACTGAGCGCGATACCAACCCGCTTGCTGCCGAGGTCGATCCCGAGAGTGCGCAAGGCGAGAACAGCCGCCTCAGAGCCCGAGGGCGACGCGGACCTGGTCGAGGGCCTGGTCGAGGGCTTCGGGGTCCTTGCCGCCCGCCATGGCCACCTCGGCGTTCTTGCCGCCCCCCCCTTTGATGGTCTTCGCCGCGTCGGCGATGAGATCAGAAGCTGCGAAACCGGTGTCGGTCGCGACGGCCGAAACCAGTGCCGCTCCACCCCCTTCGGGGGCCCCACCGAGCACGACAGCGGTCACACCGTCGCGTCCCCGGATGGCCACAGCCAGCTCGCGGAGCTCGTCGCGACCGATGCCGTCGACCCGGGCCACGACCCTGCCGTCGACGGCCGAGGCGGCCAGATCGGCTGCAGCACCCAAGGCCACCTTCTGGCGTAGACCCTTGACTTCGGTGCGGAGCTCCTTCATCTCGCCCAACCGCTTCTCGAGCCCCTCGACCACTTCATCGAAGGCTACGCCGAGCAATTCGGCGGCCTCGTGAAGCACGGCTTCCTCGTCGCGGAGGCGATGGATGGGAGCCAGGCCGGTGATGGCCTCGACCCGCCTCAGGTTGGAGCCGATGGAGCCCTCGGACACGATCTTGAAAGCGCCGATGTCACCCAGGGCACCCACATGAGTGCCACCACACAGCTCAACGCTGGGACCGGCCTCGAGAACCCGAACCATGTCGCCGTACTTGTCGCCGAAGAAGGCAATAGCGCCCGCCGCTTCGGCTTCGGCCATGGAGGTCTCGTAGTTCCGGGCGGCCGGGTTGCCCAACACCTCGGTGTTGACCAGATCCTCGATGGAGGCCACCTGTTCGACGGTCAGGGGCTCGTAGTGGCTGAAGTCGAAGCGCAGGCGGTCGGGGGCCACCATCGAGCCCTGCTGTTGTACGTGGTCGCCCACGACCTCACGGAGGGCCCAGTGCATGAGGTGGGTGGCGGTATGGTTGCGGCGGATGGCGTCGCGGCGCTCGACATCGATGGACAAGCGGGCCGACTGGCCAGCCTCGAGCTCACCTTCCAGCTCGACCCGGTGGCGGTGCAGCCCCGGCAGGGCGTACAGGGTGTCGATGACCCGCGCCCGGCCAGTGTCGGTGGTGATGGTGCCGGTGTCGCCGATCTGGCCACCGGACTCGGCGTAGAACGGGCTGCGGTCGAGGAACACCGAATACCCGGTGTCAGCATCACCGGTGACCCCAAGAACCGTTCCGGCGACATCGGTGATCTCGGTTCGCCCCACGAAGTCAGTGACGCCGTGCTGCTCGACCAGCTCCTGGAAGACGGCCAAGTCGGTGTCGGCGCCAACCTCCTTGCGGGCGGCCTTGGCCCGTTCACGCTGTTCGGCCATGGCCGCGTCGAAACCGGGCTGGTCGACTTCGACGCCGCGCTCGGCAGCCACCTCTTGGGTGACCTCGAGCGGGAAGCCGTAGGTGTCGTGAAGGAGGAAAGCCACCTCGCCAGGGAGCACATCGCCGTGGGTGAGACCGGACAGTCGGTCATCGAGGATTCCGGAGCCGGTGCGGAGGGTCTCGCGGAAGCGCTTCTCCTCGCGCTCGACAATGCCGCGGACGGTCTGATGGCTGGCCACCAGCTCGGGGTAGTCAGGACCCATGACCTCGACCACCGTGTCGACCAGGGCGGGGGTGACGATGTCGTTGACCCCGAGCAGGTAGGCGTGGCGGATGGCCCGCCGCATGATCCGGCGCAGCACGTAGCCGCGGTCCTCGTTCGACGGGAACACCCCGTCGGTGATGAGAAAGGTCATGGTACGGGCGTGCTCAGCCAGGACCCGCAGCGAGAAGTCGGAGCGTTCGTCGGCACCGTACTGGGCACCCGTGGTCTGCTCGGCCGTAGCCAGGAGGCGCTGCATCTCGTCGATCTCGAAGACCGAGTCGACGCCCTGAAGAACCGAAAGCACCCGCTCGAGCCCCGCACCCGTGTCGATCGACGGCTTGGGTAGTGGGGTGCTTTCACCTGACTCGTCGGTCTCGAATTGCATGAAGACGAGATTCCAGATCTCGACATAGCGCTCGTCGGCCTCGGGGTTGGCCGGACCGCCGGTGGGGCCGTAGTCGGGTCCCTTGTCCCAGAAGATCTCCGAGCATGGGCCATTGGGGCCGGTGTCGGCCATGCGCCACCAGTTGTCCTCGTCGAGGCGCTGGATGCGCTCGCGGGGAACGCCGACCTCCTCGGCCCAGATCTCCTCGGCCTCGTCGTCGGTGAGATGGACGGTGACCCAGAGCCGTTCGGGGTCGAGGCCGAGCACCTCGGTGAAGAACTCCCAGGCCTGGGGAATGGCCTGCTCTTTGAAGTAGTCGCCGAAGCTGAAGTTACCCATCATCTCGAAGAAGGTGAGATGACGCTTGGTGCGGCCCACCTCGTCGAGGTCATTGTGCTTGCCGCCGGCTCGCACACACTTCTGCACAGTGACGGCCCGAGGATGATCGGGCCGCTCCTCGCCCAGGAAGTAGGGCTTGAACGGAACCATGCCCGAGTTGACGAAGAGGAGGCTCGAGTCATGGGGAATGAGGCTGGCCGAGGGCAGAGCCTGATGGTCGCGTTCGACGAAGAACTCGGTGAAGACCTGGCGGAGTTCGTTGGCGTTCATGAAGTGTCGAGCCTACCGCCGGCCATCCTCACCACCGGCCCCTGGGGCGGGGAACGGATCGGTGGCAGCTTCGTCGCCGTGGGGGCTGGGCTCGTAGTATTGGCGGCCCTCGAGCTCGGCCGGCCGGTGCTGCTGGTCGACCCAACCCCGAGGATCGTCGTGGGGGTAGAGGTAGCCGTCACCGTGACCGATCTTGGCGGCCCCCTGATAGTGGGCGTCGCGCAGGTGGGCGGGAACAGCGCCATGGGCCCGCTCGCGCACGTCGGCCATGGCGGCCCCGAGGGCGGTGGTGACCCGGTTCGACTTGGGGGCCCGGGCCAGGTGAACGACCGCGTGGGCCAGGTTGAGCTGAGCCTCGGGCAACCCAACGAACTCAACGGCGCGGGCGGCTGCGTCGGCCACCAACAGAGACTGAGAGTCGGCAACGCCGATGTCCTCGGAGGCCAAGATGACCAGGCGGCGGGCAATGAAGCGGGCGTCCTCGCCGGCCGCCAGCATACGAGCCAACCAGTACAGGCCAGCATCGACATCGGAGCCCCGGATGCTCTTGATGAACGCGCTGATGACGTCGTAGTGCTCCTCGCGGTCGTATCGGAGCGAGCGGGTGTCGAGAGCGGCTTCTGACACCTCGAGGGTGATGTTGGGCTGTACCCCGGGGTCGGGGTCGGGGTTGGCGGCGCGGGCCAGGGCCACAGCCACCTCGAGCAGGGTGAGGGCGTGGCGGCCGTCGCCTCCGGCATGGAGGACCAGATGGTCCATGGCATCGGGATCAGCGGTGGCTCGTTCGATCTCGAGGCCGCGCCCGATCAGCTTGGTGATCGCGGCCTCATCGAGGGGTTCGAGCCGGAACAGGGTGCTACGTGAGAGAAGGGGCGGGTTGACCTCGAAGAACGGGTTCTCGGTGGTGGCGCCGATCAGGGTGAGAAGGCCCGACTCAACCGATGGGAGGAGGGCGTCTTGCTGGGCCTTGTTGAATCGGTGGACCTCGTCCAGGAACAGGATCGTTCCCTGCCCCTGCTCGCCCAGCCTCCTCTCGGCGGCTTCGGCCACCGCCCGGACGTCCTTGACCCCGGCGGTGACGGCCGACAGCTGTTCGAACGCCTTGGCCGAACTACGGGCGATGACCCGGGCCAGGGTCGTCTTGCCGGTACCCGGCGGGCCCCACAGCACGACCGAGGTGAGACTGTCGTGCTCGATCAACGCCCGGAGGGGGCGGCCCGAGCCCAGCAGGTGCTCCTGCCCGACGACATCGTCGAGGGTGATGGGGCGAAGGCGGTCTGCCAGCGGTGCCCGCTGCACCCGACGCTCCTCGGCGGCCGCCGCGAACAGATCATTGCCCACGACGAGACCCTACTTGTCCGGCCACCTCTCCAGACTGCGCGGAGAAGAATACCACCAGTCTGCTGGGCCGGGCAGTACGGTTGATGCCCGTGAGAGACCTCTTCACCATCCTGTTCTGGGCCTGGGTCGCCGTGTCGGTAGTGCTCCTGATCTCCCGATTCATGAAGCGCAATCGGGACGGGTCCACCCCGCCCACCGCGGCCGCCAGCGACCCCTCGATGGCAGGCGTCGACCTCGACGATCCCCCGATGAGGCCACTCGATACCATCACCGAGCCCGTCGAGTCGCCCGCCCCATCGCTCGATCTCAGCCTTGCCACCGATTCCCCCTCACCGACTCCGCCCCCTCCACCCATGGGGGTCGATCCCGACACCGATCGGGGCGAGAAGGTTCAGGCAACGGCCGCTCGGCTCGACTCCGACACCGTCGACCCGGACGCCAAGGCCACCGTGGCCGAACTCGTCAAAGGCATCACCTTGCCACCCGACCTCGTACCCCTGACCCACACCAGCCCCACCGCGGCCGATCATGTGGTGTTCCTGGCCACCGCGACCGAAGGGACAGCCGTCGGACCCGACATCGCGGACGCGCTCGAGAAGATCGGGCTCACCATCGAGCCGATCTCAGCCAACGAGATCCTTGCCTCCCGACCCGGGATGGGCTCGATGCATGTGGCCATTCACGAGGCCCCCCACACGGTGCTGCGGGCCCACGGCCCCGCCTTCCCTACCGCCCCCACGGGCTCGGTCGTGGTCGAGCTCTGGACCGGCCCCCGCCCCGAATAGCCCCGCCCAACCGCTAGAGCCGTAGGGGTCAGACCCCTGGTCGTGGATAGGGGTCTGACCCCTAGCGGCTGATAAGTACCAGAGGTCAGATTGACGGCTGTCGATGAATCGGGCCCCGAATTCCGCGCCACGTCAGCAAGATCTCACCGCACGCCCGCTAGGGGTCTGACCCCTAGCGGCTGATAGGTACCGGAGGTGGGATTGACGGGCGTCGATGTGTGGGGCTGTCAGGTTGACTGGGGCAGGAGCCGTAGGCCCAGGTCTTCGAGGTGTTTGGGGTCGGCTGGAGTCGGGGCCTGGGTCATTGGATCGGCACCCGACTGGGTCTTCGGGAAGGCGATGACCTCGCGGATGTTCTCCTCGCCGGCCAGCAGGGCCACCAGACGGTCGAGGCCGAAGGCGAACCCGGCGTGGGGCGGAGCCCCGTATTTGAACGCCTCGAGCAGGAACCCGAACTTGGCCTGGGCTTCCTCGTCGCTGATGCCCAGAAGCTTGAAGATCCGGCCCTGGAGGTCGCCCTGGTGGATTCGGACACTGCCCGAGCCGAGCTCCCAACCGTTCAGCACCAGATCATAAGCCTGGCTGCGGATGGCCAGGACCTCCTCGCCCTGAGCCGTCTCGAGCAGGCCCATGTCATCGGGGTGAGGCATGGTGAACGGGTGGTGAGCGGGGACAGGTGAACCGTCGTCTCCAATGGTCTCGAACAGAGGGAACTCGGTGACCCACAGGAATTGGAGGCCCCCCTCGTTGACCGGCGGCTTGCCCATCTCGAGCCGAAGCAGGCCTAGGACGTGGCGCACCATGCGGTGCTCGTCGGCCACCAGGAACAACAGGTCGCCGATCTCGGCTTCGAGCGTGGTGCGCAGGGCCGACAACTCGTCCTCGGACAGGAACTTGGCAATAGGCGAGTTGAGCTCGGATTCCTCGACCCGCATCCACACCAGGCCCTTGGCCCCCCACTGCTTGGCCTGGTCGGTCAGGTCATCGAGTCGGCTACGCGACAGGTCACCACCGCCGGGGATCCGGATGCCCTTCACACACGGAGCCTTGAAGGCGTTGAAGCCGGTCTCGGCGAAGATCTCGGTGAGCTCTACCAGCTCCATCCCGAACCGGATGTCGGGCTTGTCCGAACCGAAGCGCTCCTGAGCCTCGAGCCAGGTCATGTGGGGAATCTCACCCGGCCGTTCGCCGGTGACAGCCTCGGCCGCCTCAGCGACTGCTTCGCCGATGAACTCGAGAACCTCGTCCTGGCTCACGAAGCTGGCTTCGGCGTCGAGCTGCATGAACTCGAACTGGCGGTCCGCCCGCAGGTCCTCGTCACGCAGACACCGGGCGATCTGGTAGTAGCGGTCGATGCCGCCCACCATGCAGAGCTGTTTGAACAGCTGGGGACTCTGGGGCAGGGAGTACGCCGATCCCGGCTTGAGGCGCGACGGCACGATGAAGTCGCGGGCACCCTCGGGGGTGGAGGCGATGAGCATCGGGGTCTCGATCTCGGTGAACCCCTGGCGCTCCATGGCGTTGCGAACCGCACTGTTGACCTTGGCTCGCACCTGCAGGTTGCGCTGGAGACGGTCCTTGCGGAGATCGACATAGCGGTGACGCAACCGAATGGTCTCGTCGACGTCGGTGCGGTCGTGCATGGGGAACGGGGGCGGTTCGGCGGTGTTGAGCACCTCGACCTCGGCGTCACCGATCTCGACGGCACCGGTGGCCAGGTCGGGGTTGACCGTGCCGTCGGGCCGGGCCCGAACCACTCCCCTGATCCGCACCACGAACTCGCTCCGCAGATCGTGGGAGCCGTCCACCACACACTGGATGATTCCCGTCCGATCGCGCAGGTCGATGAAGGCCAGGTGCTGGCTGTGCTCACGACGGCGATCGATCCAGCCGCACACGGAGACGGTGCGGCCAATGTCATCGCTTCGGAGCTCGCCGCAGTAGTCGCTGCGCAGTCGTTCGGTCACGGTTCAGCCTCGTTCGGATTCAGGGGGACAGAAAGGAGTCTCGGGCGGTGCCGAGATGGGAAAGGACGGAGCCAACCACCTCGCGACGGTCGATGGTCACCTGCTCGCTGTCGCGGTTGCGGAGCTCGCGGAAGGCCACCGAGCCGGCGTCGCGTTCGTCGGGACCGACGATCAGCCCCACAATGGCGCCCGAGCGGTCGGCGTTCTTCATCTGGGCCTTCATCGACTTCTGATCGAAGGCCCGATCGGCCCGCACGCCGGCGCGCCGGAGCTCGATCACCAGGTCACGGGCTTCGGTGCCCCCAGTGGTGTCGATCACGAATACGTCGAGCCGGGTGTCGGGGCCGGTGAAGGTCTCCTCGGCGTCGCAGGCCAGCAGGATCCGCTCGATGCCCGACCCGAACCCGACTCCTGGTGCCGACTTGCCACCGAGCGACTCGGCCAGCCCGTCGTAGCGGCCACCGCCACCGATGGTGTTCTGGGCCGCGTCGAGGGCACCGGCCTGGAACTCGAAGGTGGTGTGGTTGTAGTAGTCGAGACCCCGCACGAGGCGCTGGTCGACCACGAAGGGAATGCCCTGGCTGGCCAGCCCGCTCTGGACTCGGTCGAAGTGGGCGATGGCGTCGCCGCTGAGAGAGTCGGCCAGCTTGGGCGCCGAGGAAGTTATCTCGCGGGTCTGGCGCCGCTTGCTGTCGAGGACCCGCATGGGGTGGCGTTGAGCGTTCTCGCGGTCATCGTCGGCCAGATCACCGATCCTCTCGGTGAGCCAGGTGCGCAAGACCTCGACATAGCGCTGACGGTCCTCGACCAGGCCCATCGAGTTGATGACCAAATCGACCCGCTCCAAGCCCAGGGCCGCGTAGAAGTCGCGCAGGAACACGATGACTTCGACGTCGGCGTCGGGATCGGACGTGCCCAGAATCTCGCAGCCCAGCTGGTGGTGCTGGCGATAACGCCCGGCCTGACTCTTCTCGTACCGGAAACACGGGGTGACGTACCAGGCCTTCCAGGGCACGATCGGGTGGTGCTGGTTGAACGCCCGAACCACCGACGCGGTGCCCTCGGGCCGCAAGGCCAGGTGGCGGCCGGCGCGGTCTTCGAACTCGTACATCTCCTTGCGGACGACGTCGGTACCTTCGCCCATCCGCTGGAACACCCCGATGTCCTCGAACATGGGGGTCTGGAGCAGGCCGAAGCCGGCACGGGCCGCGTGCTGGGCGAAGAGGGCGACCAGGTGTTGCCAACGGTCGGACTCGGGAGCCAGCACGTCGTGGGTGCCAGGAGGGGCCTGAAACTTCGGGGAGGACATCGCCCCGGAAGGGTACCGACCCCAGAGCTCGTTGCCGGTGGATTTCGTGTACTGATGGGCTACTGACCGGGCAGGACCCGGTAGGCGTCGTAGACGGAGTCGATGCGGCGTACGACCCGAACCACCGAGTCGGCCTGCGAGGGATCGCCGAGCTCGAGCTCGAAGTCGAGGCGGGCGATGCGGTCCGAGCCGGTGCGGGTGGAGCACGCCAGGATGTTGACCCCGTGGTCCGACAGCGACTGGCTGATGTCCATGAGCAGGCCGGCCCGGTCGAGGGCTTTCACCTCGATCGAGGCCACAAACTGACCCGAGAGATCAGAATCCCACTCGACTTCGACGAGTCGTTGACCCTGGGCTGTGGCCAGGGAAACGGCGTTGGCGCAGTCGTCGCGGTGGACCGACACCCCGCGACCCCGGGTGACGAAGCCCATGATCTCGTCGCCCGGCACCGGCGTGCAGCACTTGGCCAGACGGATGAGGACATCGTCGAGTCCCTCCACGTGCACACCAACGGATGGCCGCTCAGGATCGGTACGCCGTTTCCGGGGACGACGAGCGGTGGTGGGCAGGTTGTCCTCACTGTCGGGGCTGACGTCAGAGAGGGCCTTTTCGATGCGGCCGGTGACCGACTGGGCCGACACATGGTGCTCGCCGACGGCCTGGTGCAGTGACTCGATGTCGGTGTAGTTGAGCTCCTCGGCGATCTCGCCCAGCAGCTGGTTCCCGATCCGCGAGACCGGCAGGCCGCGGCGGCGCATGGCCCGGATGAGGTCGTCGTGACCGGTGGCGATGGCGTCGTCGCGTCGCTCGCGGCTGAACCACTGACGAATCTTGTTGCGGGCCTTGGGTGTGGCCACGAACTCGAGCCAGTCGCGCGAGGGTCCGGCCCCCTGGGCGCTCGAGGTGATGACTTCGACCGAGTCGCCTGACTGGAGGGTGGCGGTGAGGGGCACCAGCCGGCCATTGACCCGGGCCCCCACACAGGCCTGACCGACCTCGGTGTGGATGCTGTAGGCGAAGTCGACCGGTGTGGCCTCGGCCGGCAGGGTCAGGATGTCTCCTTGGGGTGTGAACACGAAGACCTCGTCCTGTTCGAGGTCGACCTTCAGGTTGGCCATGAACTCTGAGGGGTCGGAGACCTCGGACTGCCAGTCGACCATCTGGGTGAGCCACGGCAACTCGCCGTTGGGCTTGGTGGTGCGGGGCCCGCCATTCCTCTGGCCTTTCTGGCCCTTCTGACCGTTGGTCTCGTCCTTGTACGAGTAGTGGGCGGCCACCCCGTGCTCGGCTCGGTTGTGCATCTCGCGGGTGCGGATCTGGATCTCCAGCGGCTTGCCCTGGGGCCCCACCACCGTCGTGTGCAACGACTGGTAGAGGTTGAACTTGGGCATCGCCACATAGTCCTTGAACCGCCCCTGGACCGGCTTCCAGGTGGCGTGAATGGCGCCCAGCGCGGCATAACAGTCTCGCACGCTGTCGACGACGACCCGGATGCCCACCAGGTCGTACATGTCCTCGAAGCTGCGACCCTTGACGACCATCTTCTCGTAGATGGACCAGTAGTGTTTCTCGCGTCCTGTGACCTCGGCGTTGACCCGGGTCTCGTCCATACGAGTCCGGACCTCCTCGAGCACCTGGGTCAGGTACAGCTCGCGGTCTGGGGCCCGAGTCGAGACCATCAAGTCGATCTCGCTGTAGCGCTTGGGGTGGAGGGCGGCGAAACTCAGGTCCTCGAGCTGGGTCTTCATCTCCTGCATGCCCAGCCGGTGGGCCAGCGGGGCGTAGACGTCGAGGGTCTCCTGGGCGGCCCGAGCCTGCTTCCACTCGGGCATGCCCGCGATCGTGCGCAGATTGTGGAGCCGGTCGGCGAGCTTGATGATCAGGACGCGGATGTCTTTGGCCATTGCCACCAGCATCTTGCGCATCGTGCCCGCCTGCTGGGCCTCCTTGGTGTCGAACTTGATCCGATCGAGCTTGGTGACACCATCGACGATGGCGGCCAGGTCATCGTCGAACTCACGGGTCAGGTCGTCGAGGGTGATACCGGTGTCCTCGACCGAGTCATGGAGAAGGGCGGCGGCAATGGTGACTTCATCGAGACCGAGCTCGGCCACCACGCGGGCCACGGCCACCGGATGGTGGATATAGGCCTCGCCCGACTTGCGGCGCTGCCCCTCGTGGGCCTCGGCCGCCATCTGGTAGGCGCGGGTGATGTAGCGGGCCTTGTCGCGTTTGTCGCGCCCCTGGAATCGGGCCACCAGCGGCTCGAGCTCAGTGGCCGTGAGCACCTGCTCACGGCGCCAGGGCAGGACCCGGTCGACGGTGGGCATCAGCTCGCTCCGGCGCCGAGGACGACGTGGACCGGGACGTCGAGGGCGGAGCGGCCGCCCAGACCCTCGATCTCGAGCACGAAGGCAGCGCCCACGACCTCGGCACCGGCCTGACCGAGGAGCTGGATCGATGCCGCGGCGGTGCCTCCGGTAGCCAGGACGTCGTCGACCAGGAGGACGCGATGCCCGGCCTCCACCCCATCGACGTGCAACTCGAGGCGGTCGGTGCCGTACTCGAGGGCGTAGTCGACCCCCAGGGTGGCCGACGGGAGCTTGCCGGGTTTGCGGATGGGCACGAACCCGGATTCGGCCGCGACGGCGACGGGAGCACCAAACAGGAAACCGCGGGCCTCGACGCCGGCAATGAGGTCAACCTCGAGACGAACGGCGAGGGCGGCCAAGTCGTCGACAACCTGGGCCAACGCCCCCGGAGCGGCCAGCAAGGGTGTGATGTCCTTGAACACGACGCCAGGCCGAGGGAAGTCGGGAACGTCGCGAACCAAGAGCGCCGGATCCGGCTTCTCGTGAGCGTTCGTGACCCCCATGTTCATGTTCTCGCCTTCGGGCTCTGCCCCGTGCGGCTCATGCTCCAACGGTACCGCCGACCCCAGGGTCAGCGGCGCTTGCCCTTCTTGCGGGGTCGCGGCGGGTGGCTGCGCTGGTAGCCGGGCGGGGGTGCCTTGGTGGCCGCGCTCGCCTCCCGGGACTTGGCCTGGGGGCGGGTGGCGCGTGCCGGACGCGACGGGGCCCGGTCAGCGGTCATGGGGCGCTCGGCGGCGCCCACCGAATCGTTGGGCTCCTTTCCCAGGCGCGACCGCAGACGTTCGCGGACGTCTGCGTAGACCTCTTCGCTCTCCTTGAGCCAGGCCAGCACCGGAGCAGCCACGAAGATCGACGAGTAGGTGCCGCTCACCAGGCCGATGATCAGGGCGATCGAGAACTCCTGGAGGGTGGCCGCGCCCAGGATGACCGAACCGATCACCAGGAGGCTGACAATGGGCAGCACCGACGTGATCGTGGTGTTGACCGATCGCATGATGACCTGGTTCTCCGACATGTTGACCATGCCGCGATAGGTGAGCCGGTTGGCGGTGGACACCAGGGGCGTGTTTGATCGCACCTTGTCGAACACAACGATCGTGTCGTAGAGCGAGTAACCGAGGATGGTGAGGAAGGCAATCACCGTGGCCGGGGTGACCTCGATCTGGAAGACCGAGTAGAAGCCCACCGATATGGCGATGTCGTGGACCACGGCCACCAGTGCTGCAACCGCCATCTTCCATTCGAGCCGGAGCGAGATGTAGGCGGCGATCAGGAGGAAGAACCAGATCAGCGCATTGCGGGCCTCAGCGGTGATCTCGTCACCCCAGGACGGCCCCACCGTCTGGATGTTGACCTCGTTCACGTCCACGCCTGCCGTCTCGGCCAGGGCGGTGGCGATCTCGGGGCTGTCGTCGATGGAATCGATACCGGCCCGAACCCGCAAGAGGCGGTCGCCGGTGCCGTCGGTGACTTCCTGGATTCGTGCGTTGGCCAACCCGAAGGGCCGCAGGGCGTCGCGGGTCGACTCGATGCTGGCCGTCTCGGCCGGAACCTCCCAAACTCCACCCCCCTCGAAGTCGATTCCGAGCTCGAGACCCCGGATCAGGAGACTGCCGGTGGCAATCAGGAACAGAACGGCCGAAACCGCGGCACCCCGCTTCCATGCGGAGACGAAATCGAAGTCGGCCCGGCCGCCGTAGAGCCGTCTGAGGACATTCATGACGAGGCTCCTTCGTCGACGGCACCGGCATTCTCGGCTGGGCCAGCCGCCTCGCCTTCGTCATCCGCTTCGACGGTGGCGGTCCGGTCGTCGATCAGCGAACCGACCGGAGGCACCCCGACCATCGAGGGCTTGCGCTCGGCCAGCCCGGACCGGCCCAACAGCATGACCGCCGGCCGCATGAAGAAGTAGGAGGCCACCAGGTCGAGCACGGTGGCGAGGCCCAGGTACAGAGCAAAGCCCTTCACGGGGCCGACGGTCAGGACGTACAGAACCAGGGCACCGATCAGGGAGGCCACGTCGGCCTTCACGATCGTGCTGAAGGCCCGGCCGAACGAGAGGTCGACGGCCGAGAACAGGGGCCGACCGGAACCGACGTCCTCCTTGAGGTCCTCGAAGTACACCACGTTCGAATCGACCGAGACACCGATCGACACGACCAGGCCGGTCACTCCGGCCAGGGTCAGGGCCAGGCCTTGTGCCTCGCCCAACCACGAGATGATCGTCCACAGCAGGCCGAAGGAGACGGCCAGGCTGAGCACGGCCACCACGCCGAGCAAGCGGTAGTACCAGCACATGTAGAGGGCAACCAGCGCCAAACCGACCAAGCCGGCAACGATGCCGGCCTGGAGGGAATCGCGGCCCAGAGTGGCCGACACGGTCTGGACCTGCTGGGTCTCGAGCTCGATGGGCAGGGCCCCGAACCGCAGCACTAGGGCCACGTCCTGAGCTTCTTCCTGGTCGAAGCCGCCGCTGATCGCGATGCCGTCGCGCCCGAAGCTGGGTAATTTGATGCTCGGGGCGATGACGACCGTGCCGTCGAGCACTATCGACAGACGCCCGGTGGGACAGACCAGGGGATCTGGGGCACCCACGTGGCAGCGGGCGGCGGCCGAGTTGAACTGGTCGATCCCGTCGGCCCCTGGGTGGAAGACGGGGTTCACCACCCAGGTCAGGCCCTGCTGGGTGGCGCTGGCACCGCTCAGCGTGTCTCCCGTGAGCAGGGACGGGCCGAGACGGTAGTGGGGCAGAGCGACGCCGTCGCACCCGGTCTCGCCGTCGCGGCCGGGCAGGATCACGGTGGCCTCGGGATCTTGCTGTTCAGGGGAGGTGAGAGGTTCGGCCCCGTCGGCCACACAGCCGAGTACCGGCCGGAACCTCAGCTCAGCGGTCTGACCCACCAACTCGAGGGCCCGCTGCTGGTCGTCGACGCCCGGGAGCTGGACCAGGATGGTGTCGCCCTGACGGGTGATCTCGGGTTCGGCCACACCAATGGCGTCGACCCGGCGACGCATGATCTCGATTGACTGGTCGAGCTCCTCGCCGGAGGCCTCCTCGGTGGGCTGGAGCACCACCGAGACACCGCCCTGGAGATCGAGACCCAAGAGGGGTTCGTTCCCTGCCGCGAACGTGTAGATGAGCCCGGCGATCGTGATGACGACGATGCCGATGAACGAGGTGCGCAGACTGCTCACTGCTCGTCCTCGCCATCGATCGGAGCGTCGTCGTCGCCGTCCAACCCAGCGTCATCCAACCCAGTGTCGTCCAATCCAGTGTCGAGGTCGACGAGCTCCTCGTGGAGAGGATCCTCGTCCTCGTCCTCGTCGATCTCGATGATCTCGCCGACTGCACCACGCGACAAACGGATCTCGACTCCGTCGGCGATCTCGACGTAGAGGCTCTCGGCGTCGGAGTCGACCACGGTTCCGTAGATGCCCGACGCGGTCACGATGTCGTCGCCCTCACCCACATTGGCCATGAACTCACGATGCTCAGCCATACGCTGCCGTTGGGGACGAATGAGGAACCACCACATCACGAGGAAGGGCAGAACGAGGATCAGAATCTGGGCCATGTGCGGGGATCTTCGATACGGGTCGGAGGTGATGCCGCGGCGCGGCCCCAGCAGGCTATCCCCAGACGTCCAGTACCTCGCGCCGCAGGGCGTCGAAGGTTCCGGCTCGGATGGCGTCGCGCATGCGGCTGACCAGGTGGAACAGCCAGGCCAGGTTGTGCAGGGTCAGGATTCGGGCCGCGGTCGGTTCCTTGGTCACGAGCAGGTGACGGACGTAGGCCCGCGACCAACGTTGGCTGGCCGGATGGGGGCAGCTGGCGTCGAGGGGCTCGTCGGCGGTGGCGAACCGGGCGTTCTTGAGGTTCAGACGACCTTCACTGGTCAGGGCGGTTCCGTGGCGGGCCAGCCGGGTGGGCAGCACACAGTCGAAGATGTCGGCGCCGTTGGCCACGGCACCCAGCAGACCGGCCGGATCGCCGAGGCCCATGACGTAGCGGGGCCGGTCGGCGGGCAGGTGCTCGGTGGCCGCGGCGATGGCCGGGAGCATCTGGTCGCGCTCCTCCCCCACGCTGAGCCCCCCGATGCCGTACCCGTCGAAGCCGATCTCCACGGTGCGCTGGGCGCTCTCGACACGCATCGGCAGGTCGACCCCACCCTGGACGATGCCGAACAAGGCCTGGTCGGGACAGGTGTGGACGGCCCGGGCCCGTTCGGCCCACCGCAGGGTCTGCTCCATGGCATCCCTGATCACCGGCTCGGAAGAGGGCAGGGGCGAACAGATGTCGAGCACCATCTGGATGTCGGCGCCGATGGCCTGCTGGACCTCGACCGCCTTCTCGGGCGACAGGAAGACCTTGTCGCCGTCGTAGGTCGAGAAGAAGGTGGCCCCTTCCTCGGTGATCTTCGGTTCGAGCGACAGGATCTGGTAGCCGCCGGAGTCGGTCAGGGTGTGTCGGGGCCAGCTCTGGAAGGTACCCAAGCCTCCCATCTTCTCGACCACGTCGACGCCGGGCCGGAGCATCAGGTGATAGGTGTTGCCCAACACGATCTCGGCTCCGAGCTCGTCGAGATCGGCCGAGGTGAGGTGCTTCACCGCCGCCCGGGTGCCCACCGGCATGAAGGTCGGGGTCTCCACCAATCCCGATACCTCCCCGTGACCGCCGCCCAGGCGGGGGGGCAGATGCATGCGGCCGGTACGGGCCAGGCCGTCGGTGGCCTCAACATCGAGCTGAACCGGTCTCATCGCTTCTCCAACAGCCGGGCTCGTTCCAACAACAGGGCGTCACCGAAGGAGAGGAACCGGTAGCAGTCGGCCTGGGCGGTGTCATAGAGGTTGCGCCAGCGGTCGCCCACGAAGGCGTCGATCATCACCAGCAGAGACGATCGCGGCACATGGAAGTTGGTGAGCAGCACGTCGACGGTCTTCCAGGGGTGGCCCCGACGGATGAACAGGTCAGTGCGACCTTCGGTCTGTCCGGTGGCCGCCAGTGTTTCAAGGGTGCGGACCACCGTGGTACCCACGGCCACCACCCGTTGAGCCCGATCGAGCGCCTCGAGGGTCTCCACCGGTACCCGGTACCTCTCCTCGTGCATCACATGGTCGTCGATGTCGTCGACGCTGATCGGCCGGAACGTGCCGAGACCGACGCTCAGCTCGACGGCGACGACCTCGATCCCCCGCTGGCGGCAGCGATCGAGCACCTCCGGAGTCAGATGAAGACCGGCGGTGGGGGCGGCGACCGACGAGGGCCGGTCCGCGAACACCGTCTGGTAGCGCTCGGGGTCGGCCAGCGCTTCGCGCACGTACGGGGGCAGAGGGACCTCACCGAATCGGGAAGGCACATCCTCGGCGATCAGGCGAACCTGGCGACGCCCATCGCCCCGGTCGCCACCCACTTGCACCACGGCCATGGCCCGGCCGTCCGCCTCGGCGAACAGGCTGGATCCGGGGCGGATGCGGCGGCCAGGGCGGACCAGAGCCTCCCAGGTGAGGGGGTCGGCGGGATCGGGTTCGAGCAAGAGGACCTCGGCCGCTCCCCCGGTGGCCTTTCGCAGGCAAAGGCGGGCGGGCAGGACTCGGGTGTCGTTGACAACCAGGAGGTCACCCTCGCGGAGGAGGTCGGGCAGATCACGAACGGTGCGGTGCTCGACATCGGTGCCCCGATCGACCAACAGACGCGCCGAATCGCGGGGCTCGGCCGGTTGCTGAGCCACCCGTTCGTCCGGCAGGTCGTAGTCGAAGTCTTCGGTGCGCATGAACCCCCGGCACCGTATCCGCCCCCTGCCCCCACCCGTTCTGTCCGACTCTGACCTTCTGTCCGGGAGATCGTGAGGTTTCTGCGGCAGATTCCCGGACAGAACCCTGGTCGGGCCCAGCAGGGGGCCGCTGGGCGTGCTGGAATTCGACCATGAAGATCTCGGCCGCCTTTCCGCCCGTACCCGACACGCCAGCTCACATCGAACTGGCCGAACAGCTCGGCTACGAAACCGCGTGGGTCTACGACACGCCCGCCCTCCAGCTCGACGTATGGATGACGCTGGCCCTGGCCGCATCCCGCACCGAGCGGATCAGGCTCGGGCCCGGTGTGCTGATCCCGTCGCTTCGCCACCCGATGGTGACGGCGGCGGCCATCACCACCCTCGTCGGGCTGGTGGGACAGGACCGCGTCGTGATCGGAGCCGGCACCGGGTTCACCGGCCGGCGGGCCATGGGCCAGAAGCCACTGAAGTGGGCTGAGTTCCCCGGCATGGTTGGCGACGTCCAGGCCCTCCTTCGAGGTGAGGCGATCGAGGTCGACGGTGAGCTGGCCCAGATGCTCCACTGGCCCGGCCAGGCCGCGAATCGACCGATCGAGGTGCCCTGGATCCTGGGCGTCAACGGACCTCGGGGCCTGGCCGCAGCGGCCGACATGGGTGCCGGGGTGTTCACCTCACGACCCCGGCCCGACGCCGACTACGTGGGGATCGATGACGTGATCCTCTTGGGCTTCGGCACCATCCTCGACGAGGGGGAGACTCCAGACTCCCCACGGGTCATCGACACCGCCGGCCCCGGAGTCACCGTGGCCTACCATGCCTTCCTCGAGCAGGGTGATGCTCGCATCGACGGCTTCCCCAATGCGGCCCGGTTCCAGGAGCTGGCGGCCGCGGTGCCTGACCGGGAGCGCCATCTCCACCTTCACGAGGGTCACCTGACCGAGCTGAACGCGATCGATCGCGAGGTCATCACCGGCGATGCGTTGGCTATTGCCCCGTTCGTGTGCCCGGCCGCCGAGGTGGCACCCCGCCTCGACCGGCTCACTGATCAGGGCGTGACCGAGGTGGCCTTCCAGCCCATGGGCGACATCGACCGCGAGCTCCGCGCCTTCGCCGAGGCCGCTCTGGGCTGACCAACCCCCTCAGTCGAACAACCCCGGGGCGGGCTCGGAGGCCACGGGAACCGGCAGGTCGAGATGCTCCCAGGCGGCCGGCGTGGGGACCCGGCCCCGTGGAGTTCGCAGCAGGAAACCCTGCTGGATGAGGAAGGGCTCGTACACGTCTTCGACCGTCTCGCCCGGCTCGGACACCGCTATGGCCAGGGTCGACAATCCCACGGGCCCGCCCCCGAACTGCACACACAGGGCATGGAGGATGGCCCGGTCGACCTTGTCCAGACCTCGCTGGTCGACCCCGAACAAGGCCAGACCGTCGGCCGCCACCTGGAGGTCGATCACCCCGTCGGCCCTCACCTCGGCGTAGTCGCGTACTCGCCGCAAGAGCCGGTTGGCGATACGTGGCGTGCCCCGGGCCCGCCGGGCGATCTCGCGGGAACCGTCGGGTTCGAGGGTCACGCCGAGCACGCCGGCCGCCCGGGTGACGATGAGATCGAGGTCGTCGTCCGAGTAGAACTCGAGACGGTGGGTCTGGCCGAACCGGTCGCGCAGTGGTTTGGTCACCAGACCGGTGCGGGTGGTGGCTCCCACCAGCGTGAACCGGGACAGGTCGAAGCCAATCGACCGGGCGGCGGGGCCCGTACCGATGACGATGTCGATGCGGAAGTCCTCCATGGCCGGGTAGAGGACCTCTTCGACCGAGCGGGGGAGACGGTGGATCTCGTCGATGAAGAGAACGTCACCTTCGTCGAGCCGGGTGAGAATGGCGGCCAGGTCACCGGGCTTCACCAGGGCGGGACCCGAAGTGATCTCGGCGGTGGCCTGCATCTCGTTGGCCACGATGCCCGCCAGGGTGGTCTTGCCCAATCCGGGAGGGCCGGCGAACAGGAGGTGGTCGGCCGCCTGACCGCGCCGTCGGGCCGCCTCGAGGAGGATGCCGAGCTGGTCCTTCATGTCAGCTTGACCGACGAACTCGTCGAGGCTCCGAGGCCGGATACCGTCTTCGATCAGGTCGACCTCAGGATCGTCGTCGACCGGTGAGGAGCTGAGGATCTCGTCGCGGGCCATGAGCTACCTCCTCACACCGCAGCCAGGCGCTGGAGAGCCTGACGGAGTAGGGCCGACGAGTCGGCATCGGCCGGCAGATCGCGGAGTACCAGGTGGATCTCCTCGACGCCGTAGCCCAGGCCGGTGAGGGCGTCACGCACGTCGGCGGTCGAGGTGGAATCCTCGGGGGCCACGGCTGAGGCCGCCCCCCCACCGTCGGTGAGGTCGATGGCCGGCAGGACGTCGAGCCGGTTCTTCAGCTCGACCATGAGTCGGGCCGCCGTCTTCTTGCCCACGCCCGGCACCAGGCACAACGCGGCCACATCGTCTTCGGCCAGGACCCGGGCCAGGGCCACCGGTTCGTGGACCGACAGGATGGCCAGGGCCAGCGCCGGACCCACACCGTGGGCACCGATCAGAGCCTCGAAGGCCACCCGCTCGTCACGGTTGGTGAACCCGTAGAGGGTCTGCGCATCCTCGCGGATGTGGTGGTGAACCCACGCGAAGACCTCGGCGCCGAGCTCACCGAGCAGGGGGATGGCAGCCGGCATCATCGTGATGCGATAGCCAATGCCGCCGACCTCGATGATGACCTCGCCGTCGCCGGCCCGGTCGAGCAGGGAACCTCGGAGCGATCCGATCACGACTGTGACTCCTCATGGATTCTTGGCCTCATACGGCCGCGCCCCGCCGGGCCCCTGCGCTGAGGGGCTCATGGGACAGATGGCAGAGGGCGACGGCCGCGGCATCGGCGGCGTCGGCCGGTTTGGGTAGCTCGGACAAGCCGAGCATGGTCTGGACCATCTCCTGGATGGCCCGCTTGTCGGCCCGCCCGTCGCCGGCCACCGCCCCCTTCACCTGATTGGGCGAGTACTCGGCCACCGAAATGCCCCGACTGGCGGCTTCGGCCAGGACCAGACCACTGGCCTGGCCCACCGAGATGGCGGTACGGAGGTTGTGTTGGACGAAGAGGCGTTCGATGGCCAGAACCGACGGTTCGAACTCGTCGAAGAGGCCGCGGAACTCGGCCTGGAGCTCGGCCAACCGTTTGGGTACGGGGTGGGCGGGATCGGTACGCAGGACGCCCATGGCGACCGCCCGCGGCTTGCGGGGGCGCGAATCGAGCACGCTGTAGCCACAGCGGGACAGCCCGGGGTCGATACCGAGAACGAACACCTGTACGACGCTAGCGGACCGATCCGCCATCCAGGGCGACCCGGTGGATCGGCCATCTCTGCTCGCCACCACGGGGGGGGTGCGGGCCTAGGTCCAACGGCCCCCTCCTCGGACCAGCACTACAGGGGCCTTCCGACATGCCGATCACGAGTGGGTGAGTGATTCTGCGGCGGCGACCATCAAGATCCGAGGCCTCGGACGCCGTTTCGGCGAGATCCAGGCCCTGGCTGACCTCAACCTGGAGGCACCGGACCGGGCAGTGACGGTGCTGCTGGGACCCAACGGGGCCGGCAAGACCACAGCCATCCGTATGATCACCGGTGCCCTCGAGTCCGACGCCGGCTCGATCGAGGTGTTCGGCATGGACCCGGTCGAGCAGGGTGAGGCGATCCGCCGTCGATGCGGCATCGTCTCCGCCAAGCCCGCCCTCTACGACCGGCTCAGCGGTTACCACAACCTGCTCTACGCGGCCGAGCTCTACGACATCCCCAAGAACCTGCAGGACCAGCGCATCAGGGAGGCGGCCGGCCGATTCGCTATCGCCGACGCGCTCGATCAGAAGGTGGGCGGTTACTCGACAGGCATGAAGACGCGGTTGGCTCTGGCTCGCTCGGTTCAGCACGAACCCGACCTTCTCCTCCTCGATGAGCCCACGTCCGGCCTTGACCCCGAGTCCTCCCAGGCGGTGCTGGCCCTGATCGGCGAGCTGACCCACTCGGGCAAGACCGTGGTGCTCTGCACCCACCTCCTGCTCGAGGCCGAGGGCCTGGCCGACCATGTCGTGGTCATGGAAGAGGGCACCGATCTGGTGTCGGGCACTCCCCAGGGGCTGGCCCGCCGGTTCTGGCCGGATGCCGTGGTGCGGATCGAGGTCGAGGATCCCCAGGACACCACCCAGATCTGGGCGGTCCCCGGAGTGCTCTCGGTCGACGAGAGCGAGCGGAGCGGCGATGTCACCGTCGACGACTTCCGTCGGGTTCCCGACCTGGTGGCCGCCTTGGTCGCACGCGGGGTACGGGTCACCCGAGTCGAGCCCCGGGTGCCGTCGCTCGAGGACCTCTACTTCAGTATCCGTCGCCAGCGGGGAGCCACCGTGCAGCCCGCCCACCCCCAACCGACCCCGGTCCACACCCCAACCGAACCGGTCAACGGCGCCCGGGCCAACGAGAGGACCCGGGCATGAACTGGCATCGCATGCTCGTCGTGGCCAAGACCGACCTCCGCCAGCTACGGGAGGCCCGCGACTTCTGGCTACCGATGGTCATCCTCGGATCCATCTTCTTCGTGATCGTCCCCACCATCCTGTTGCTCTCCATCAACCAGGTCGGCGACGGCCCCGCCGTCCAGAAGCTCGCCGACACGCTGAGCGTCCTGCCTGACTCGGCCCAGGAGAACATCAAAGGCGACACCGATACGGGCCGGACTTCGTACGCGCTCGCCGTGTTCCTGTTCGCCCCCATGGCCGTGGTGGTCCCACTGACCATCTCGACGGCCATCGGCGCCGCCACCATCGTGGGCGAACGCGAACGGGGTACCGGTGAGTTCTTGGCCCACTCGCCTGCGGACACCCGCGAGATCTACCTGGGCAAGCTCATCGCCAGCCTCACCCCCGGCTACACGACGACGCTCGTGGGCTTCGGGGTGTATTCGCTGATAGTGAACCTGATCGTCGGACCCGAGGTGGGTGGCTGGTTCTTCCCCACCGCCCAATGGTGGGTGCTGATGCTGTGGGTCGTGCCGCCCTTCCTGGCCTTCACCCTGTCGCTGGTCCTGCGCCTGTCGGCCAAGGTCCGGTCGACGGCTGCCGCCCAGCAGGCCGCCGGCCTGGTCAGCCTCCCCCTCATCATGATCGCCTACGGCCAGTCGACGGGTGCCCTCTTCGGTAGCGGCACTGTCATCATCTGGATCGGTGCGATTGCCTGGACCGCAGCCATCGTCGGCCTGACCCGGGGCATGGGGTCGGTCCGCCGCGGCAACCTCCTCGGCGTCGCCGACGGCATCTGACCACCACCCCCACTCTCGAACCTGAGGCCGATCGCGTCACCGGTGAGGCAATCGGCCTCGAGTTCGGGGGGGGTACGGTCGGGTGATGCACGACGACGAGCGGCGGGCCATCGCCCAACGGCTCCACGACTCACCGGTCCAACTGGTACTGCACGCCACCGGCGGGGGCATGGCGCTGATCACCGACCTCCTGCTGGTGCCGGGAGCATCGAGGACGGTGTTGGAAGTCACAGTCCCCTACGCGGCCACGGCCATGGTCGACCTGCTCGACACCGAACCTACCCAATTCGTCTCTGCGGTCACCGCCGGCGATCTCGCGGCAGCGGCACTCGAACGGGCCCGATCCCTCGGGGACCCTGAAATTGGGTGGGGGGTCGGTATCACCGCGGGCCTGACCACCGATCGAATCCGGCGGGGCGACGACCGAGCCTGGTTCTCCATCACCGGGGCCGAATCGATCGTGGTTGGGCTCGACGACGTGCCGCCCGACCGGGTGGCCCAGGACCGGGCGGTGGCCGACGCGGTGCTGGCCGAGATCGACCGGCGGCTCGACGAGCTCGACTGAGAGGCCGAACCCACCGGTGGCCCGACGAGGTAGCAGCCTCGTCGGTGTGGATGGGGTTCGGTATCACCCTGGGCGGAGGGTCATGGGTGGCAACAACGGTCGCCGCCCCACCCGAGGATCTCAACGCCCCTTGAAGACCGGGTCGCGCTTCTCGGCGAAGGCCTGGGCCGCGGCCAGGTGGTCGTCGGTCTGACCGGTCCGCAGGTGGTGGGTGGCTTCGAGGTCCATGCACATCTCGAGATCCTCGATGAGGGCCCGGTTGATGTTCTCCTTCTGGTATCGGTAGGCGATGGTGGGCCCGGCGGCAATACGGGCCGCCCACTCGTCGACCGCAGCATCGAGCTCGTCAGCGGGGACGGCCTTGTTCACGATGCCCAGCTCGGCCAGCTCGGCGCCGCTCAGCCGGTCGGAGAGGTAGTAGAGCTCCTTGGCCTTGGCCGGCCCCACCAACTGGGTGAGAAACCAGGTGCCGCCATAGTCGCCGGCGAACCCGACCCGAGTGAAGGCAGTGGTGAACACCGCACCTTCGGCGGCCACCTTGAGGTCACAGGCCAGGGCCAGGCCCATGCCGGCCCCCGCGGTGGCACCCGGGATCTTGGCGATGGTGGGCTTGGGCATGCGGAACAACCGGCCCGAGGTGCCACGCTGGTTCAGGCGCTGTTTGTGAACCCGCTCGTCCCAGTTGGGCACCCGACCCTCGCCGCCCGATGCGGCCATGCCCTTGACGTCTCCTCCCGCGCAGAAGGCGCCGCCCCCACCGGTCAGCACGATGCAACGGACGTCGGGATCGAGCTCCCAGGCGTCGAGCATGCCGGCCAAGCCCTGGTTCATGCCGTCACTCATGGCATTGCGGGCCTGGGGCCGGTTCAAGGTGAGCGTGCCCACCCCGTCGGTGAGATCAGCGAGAAGGTCTTCGGTTCCGGTGTCGACTGCAGCCATGGTGTCCCCTTCGTTGTCGTTCAGTTCGAAACCTAGACGGCTTTGACCCCGTGGACCCGCTCGAGGGTGCCCGGTACGAATTCGGTGACCCCGACGTCGGTGAACCCCGCCCCCTCGAAGTAGCCGATGCATTCGGCGATGGTGTGAGCGCGCCCCATGCCCGCGTACAGGAGCTCGTTCATGCCCCACATGGCGGCGTCGGCCGGCGCCGTCCGGTCATCCGCCAGCATCTCCCCCACCAGATGCATCTCGCCGCCGGGCCGAAGGGCGTCGTGGGCCCGGGCCACCACACCGGCGATGACGTCGGCGTCGTAGATGGGCAGGTTGCTGGCCATGACCACCACGTCGCAGTCCTCGGGCAGGGGGTCGGAGGTGAAGTCACCGCCCACCGTGTCGACCCGATCGCCCACTCCATTCTCCTCGAGGAACTCACGCGTCACTTCGACGACGGGGGGCAGGTCGAACACCACCGCGGTCATGTCTTCGTGGGCCTGGACCACATTGATCGAGTAGGCGCCAGAACCACCGCCCAGGTCGAGCATCCGTTTGCGTCCGGAGAGGTCAACGGTCCGCACGAAACGACGGCCGGCTCCCATGCCGATGCTGTAGGTGGCCTCGTGGTACTTGCGGGCCCGATCGACGGTCAGGTCTTCGTACATGCCCAAGAGGCCGGGTTCGGGACCATTGGTCATGAGCTCGGAGATCTCGAACCACTTGGGGACGTCGCGCCGGGTGAAGGTCATCCACGGACCCGCATAGCCCCGCTGACCCTTGACCATGAACCGCTCGACGTCGGGTGGGTTGACCAGCTTGCCGTTCTCGACCCGGAGCAGGTCCAGGGTGAGACAGCACACGACGAGCCGTTCGGCGTCGAGGCGACTGACCCCGCAGGCCTCGGCGACAGCGTCCTCGTCGGTGGCCCCCTGGGATACCGCAGTGAACAGTCCCAGATCGATGGCGGCCCACAGGACGGCAGTCTGGGTGTAGGCCCGGGCCATGTTCTGGAGCCGGGTGGTGTCGGGACGTGGGATGTTGGTCATGGCTACGCCTCCGGGCGTTCGTCGATCAGATACCAGTCGGGCTTGCCGATGGCCCAGTACTCGCCCCAAATGCCCTCACCACCGGCCACCTCGAGCACCGTGCCGGTGATGTAGTCGCCGCTGGAGGCGCTGAGGTACACGGCGGCCTGGGCGATGTCGTGGACGTCGCCCAACCGGCGCTGGGGGTTGTGGTCGAAGCTGGGGCGGGCCTCGGGCGGGTAGTTGACCAGGCCAGGGCTCTGCACCACACCAACGGCGACAGCGTTGGCCCGAATGCCGTGGGGCGCCCACTCGAGGGCCAGACTCTTGGTGAGCTGGATCTGACCGGCGCGGGCTGCATTGGTGTGGGGGATGCCCACCGAACCGCGGCCCGTGAGGGTCGAGATGTTGACGACCGACCGGTCGGGCACGGTTCCGAGAGGTCGGTGTTCACCGCCCTCATCGGCGATCCAGCGGCGGCCGGCCTCCTGCATCATGTACCAGGTGCCGTACAGGTTGGTCTCGACGACGGCCGCCCACCCCTTGGGACTGATGTCGAGCGAGGGCGCCGCGAACTGACCCCCTGCATTGTTCACCAGCACGTCGAGGCCGCCCTGACGTTCCCACACCCGATCCATGAGGTCGGCGACCTGGTCGGGTTCGCGGATCGTCATCGGCACCGACCAGCAGTCGACACCGATCGACCCCAACTGTTCCTCGACCGCGGCCAGCTTCTCGGGATCGCGCCCGCAGGTGACGATGGTGGCTCCCAACCGCCCGAACAGGGTGGCGATGGCCAGTCCGATCCCGCCGGCCGCGCCGGACACCAGGACGGTGCGGTCCGCGAACAGGTCGTCGCGGTAGACCGTGGACAGGGATGCGAGCTCTTCGAAGCTGTGGCTCCGGTACGGATCCACCTGCTGATCGTCCACCTGTCCCCCTGATGTCGGTTGGGAGCCGAGTCTGTCAGGTCTGATCGAGGGCTCGCACGATCTCGTCGGTGGAACGGAAGGTGATGCCGGCGACGGCCCGGTGGGCGTAGACCACGGTTCCCTCAGCATCGATGACGAAGACCGACCGCCGGTAGAAACCAACGGGGCCCAGCACCCCGTAGGCCTGCCCGACTTCCTTGTCGGTGTCGCTCAGCAGGGGGAAGGCCAGCTCGTGCTTCTCTGCGAACCCGCGGTGGCTGGCCACCGTTTGCGGGCTGAGAGCCAGGACCTGGGCGCCGGCTGCACCGAACTGGCCGATGTCGTCGGTGTAGGTCACCAACTGCTTGGTGCAGACCGGCGAGTTGTCGGCCGGATAGAACACCAGAACAATGGGTTGGCCACGGTGGTCGGACAGCCGGTAGGTGGCCTCCTCGCCTCCGAGGACACCGGTGAGCTCGAAATCGGGGGCGGCGTCGCCCCCACTAACAGTCATAGGACCGAGTGGCTCACGCGGTGATCTCCTCGAGCAGATCGTCGGGAATGTCGAAGTTGCCGTAGACATCCTGGACATCGTCATGGTCGTCGAGGATGTCGATGAGCCGCATGACGGCCTTGGCCCCCTCCTTGTCCGCGACCTCGACGCTCTGGGTGGCCAGCATGGGTAGCTCGGCCGACTCGACCGTGAAGCCGGCCTCGGCCAGCGCGTCACGGAGACCGTTGAGGTCGGTGGGCTCGCAGGTGATGCGCCAATACTCGCCCTCTTGGGCCAGGTCGTCGGCACCATGGTCGAGGCCCACCATCATGAGGTCGTCCTCGTCGACACCATCGGCCACCACCAGGATGACGCCCTTGCGTTCGAACTGCCAGGCCACCGCACCCGGCTCGGCCATGCTCCCACCGTTCTTCGAGAACAGGGACCGCACCTCGGCGCCGGTCCGGTTCCGGTTGTCGGTCAGGATCTCGATGAGCACCGCCACGCCACCCGGCGCGTACCCCTCATAGGTGATCTGCTCGTAGCTGACCCCTTCGAGCTCGCCGGTCCCCCGCTTGACGGCACGCTCGATCGTGTCGAGGGGCACCGACGAGTCGCGGGCCTTCTGGAACATGGTCCGCAGAGTCGGGTTGGAGTCGGGGTCGCCGCCCCCCTGACGGGCTGCTACCTCGACCTGGCGGATCAGTTTGGCGAACAGCTTGCCGCGCTTGGCGTCAGCCGCACCCTTCTTGTGCTTGATGGTCGCCCATTTGGAGTGACCGGACATACACGCAACTCCTGGGGAGCTCGAGGACCGTTGAGACCAAGCCCAACCGTAGTACGCCTGTTAGCGGGGGCCTACCTGGTCGATGAGGAGCTGGTGGATGCGGTCGTCGTCGGTGAGCTCGGGGTGGAAGGCGGCCACGAGCACCGGTCCCTGACGGCAGAGAACCGGTTCACCGTCGACCTCGGCCAGCACCTCGACGTCGGTGCCCCTGACCTCGACTCCCGGGGCCCGGATGAACACCGCATGGAACGGGACATCGAGGCCCTGGATGTCGAGGTCGGTCTCGAACGACTGGATCTGGGTGCCGTACGCGTTGCGCCGGACGGTCAGGTCGATGGCCGAGAACCAACGCTGGTCAGCCCGGCCGTCGAGCACATCGGAGGCCAGCAGGATCATGCCTGCGCAGGTGCCGAGCACCGGGAGACCGTCTCCCAGGCGCTTGGCCAGGGGGTCGAACAGGCCCGAGGAGTCGAGCAGCATCGACATCGTCGTGGACTCGCCCCCCGGCAGGACGAGGGCGTCGAGGCCATCGAGCTGATCGGGTCGCTTGACCATCTCGACGGTGGCACCGAGCCGCTCGAGCGCGGCCCTGTGAGCGTCGACAGCGCCCTGGAGGGCCAGGATGCCGACCCGAGGGCCGGCCGTCACCAGCCCCGCTCGGCCATCTTGGTCTCGAGGTTGAACATCTCGAGACCCTTCATGGCGTGACCCAGACCGCGCGACACCTTCACCAGCACGTCGGGGTTCTCGTAGTTGGTGGTGGCCTCGACGATGGCCTTGGCCATCAGGGGCGGGCTATCGCTTTTGAAGATGCCGGAGCCCACGAACACAGCCTCAGCCCCGAGCTGCATCATGAGGGCGGCGTCGGCCGGGGTGGCCACACCACCAGCGGAGAACATGGGCACGGGAAGGGTGCCGGTCTCGGCGAGCTCCTGCACCAGGGGTACCGGGGCCTGGAGGCGCTTGGCCCAGTCGTAGATCTCCGCGCTGTCGGCCTGGGTGATCTTGGCGATGTCGCCCCGGATCTGGCGCAGATGGCGGACGGCCTCGACGACGTTCCCGGTGCCGGCCTCACCCTTCGAACGGATCATGGCCGCTCCTTCGGAGATGCGGCGGAGGGCCTCGCCCAGGTTGGTGGCACCGCAGACGAAGGGGACCGTGAACATCCACTTGTCGACATGGTGGAGCTCATCGGCCGGGGTGAGGACCTCGGACTCATCGACGTAGTCGACACCCAGAGCCTCGAGGATCTGGGCCTCGACGAAGTGGCCGATACGCACCTTGGCCATGACCGGAATGGTCACGGTGGCTTGGATGGCCTCGATCATCTCGGGATCCGAGGCTCGAGCCACGCCGCCGTCGGAGCGGATGTCGGCCGGTACCCGCTCGAGCGCCATGACGGCTACGGCGCCGGCGTCTTCGGCGATGCCGGCCTGATCGGCGTTGGAGACGTCCATGATGACGCCCCCTTTCAGCATCTCGGCGAGACCACGCTTGACGAGGTCGGTTCCGGTCTGACGGCTGGGTGAGGACTGTTCGGCCATGCCGCGGAGTCTAGGACCCCGGGCCTCACTCTCCTCAATTGTTCTGGCGCCCCCATCGGCGGCCAGCCGTGGGGCTCTGAGCAGAGCCCCGGGCCCGGAAGCGGGGCTCGACCCAGCTGGGATCGAGGACCATGGATTCATCCTGTTCGACAAGCCATGGATGCCCCACGGCCCTCCGCTTGTCGACATGGAAGGCAAAGCGGTTGCCCTGTTTGGGGAAGGCTCGGGCCACGACCCCTCCGGCCAAACCCACCAGACGTCCACCTATCCGCACCAGCGGCCGCCGGCTCAACGACAACCGGTCGGTGGGCACTTCGACGTCGTGGAAGAACTCGACGGCCGGAGTGACGGCGGGATCAATGCTGGCCACCGTCTTGATGACGTCGCGTTCGGTCCAGCGGTACACATGGTTCGGGACGGCGGTGTTGCGATGTCCACCGGCCCGCCCCTCCTGGTCGAGGACGGCCTCGATCTCGTAGGCGTCGGCCACGCCGAGCCTCACCGCAGCCCTCATCGAGGCGCTGTCTCGGGCCTCGAACACGAGCACTCCGTGGCGCGCCACCCGGTACATCTCGGCCAGCGCCCGGTGGGGGGACGCGCAGTGATGGAGCCCCGCGTGCACCACCGAGACATCGACGGAATCATCGGGACGGTCGAGCGCCTCGGCATCGAGCCGTTCCCAGCTGAACGGGGCGAACTCGTCGGGGGCGACGTCGCGGTCGAGGTTGGAGATGACCCCTCGTGTGAATCCGGCCGAGGTGAGAACGTCGCGGTCGCGGGTGCCGGCGCACACCGCAAGAACCTCCCACGACCTCTCGATACCCCCGGACTCGAGCAGGGTCTTCAGGGTCTGCTCGTAGAAGACGGACACAGCAAGGGCCGGGAGAGGCCGGGGATCAGCCGTCGGTGGCGACGAGGGTCACCGTGCCCGGATCGGGCAGGGCGATCCAGGTGCGTCCCGGGGTCAGCTGGATCTCGTCACCATTGGTATCGGTGAAGGTCGGGAGGTCGGTGGACGAGGGACGCTCCCAGGTACCTTCGATGAGGTGGCCTTCGGTGAGCACCCAGGCCTCGCCACTGCCAACCGTCTTGGCCTCGGGGGAGATCGAGGCGGCCTGCGAGACGCCGTACTCGACGAACATCACCACGACGTTGGCCGGCGCCACCTGCAGATCGTCCTCGTCGACGTGGGGGGTGTCCTGCTGGGTGCGGGCCCAGCCCTGGACGGCCTGGTCCCAGCGATACGAGGCCCGCGCTCCCCCCCCGCCACGGTAGGCGATATCGACTCCGGCCACCTCGACCGCATTCCCGGGAAGGTCGCCACCGCGGGGCCGGAAGGCGAAGAGGGGCTCGGGATCGTCGGTTTCGTCGACATGACTCCACAGCTGGGCGGTGCCGGTCATGAGATTGTGGGTGCTGGGCCGGGACCGCTCGCGGTAGAACTCGGCCGGGTAGACGTCGACGTTGGCGTCGATGAAGTTGCCCTGGGAGTTCAGCAAGCGACGGGTGCCGGCGTTCATGCCCGAGTTGGTGAACATGGGCACGCTGAGCATGTTGAGCACATTGATGTCAGACGTTCGGGCCGACCGGACCGGACCCACGACATCGGCGTCGGTCGAGTGGTAGACGGCCATGAACCGAGTGATGCCCTCGACCCGGATCTCGAACACGACGTCGGCCTGGTTGATGCCGGCCTGAGGGCGAGCCTTGGCGTTCAGGTTGTCGATCTTGACCGCCAGAGCGGGGCGGCCGATCTCTCCGTTCACCGGCAGACCGGTGAATGGGGCAACCGGTCCCTCGGGGATGGGGTCGCCGATCTCGTCCTCGACCGCGGCATCGGACGATGTCGGCGACGAGCCAATGGTGGTAGGCGTCTCGTTCTGGGCGCCGTCGCTATCGGCGCCGTCGGTCCCGCCTCCGCAAGCGGCCGCGAACAGAACGAGAGCGGCCACTGCCATGAGCAGGCTGATGGCGCGGGTGGGGTGGGTGGGATTGGTCATTGGAGGGTCAGAGCTCCCGGAGGGCGGCGATGCGCTCCTCGAGTGGCGGATGGGTGGAGAAGAGGCGGTTGAGCCGCGAGAGATTACCGTCCTCGGGGACCTGAGCCATGGGTTCCTCGATCCACATGTGGGCCGTGGCCCGCGAGGCCGAGCGGACAACGGTCGGGTCGTCACGGAGCTTCTCGAGGGCCGAGATGAGCCCCGGCGGATAACGGGTGAGCTCGACGGCGGAGAAGTCGGCCAGCGACTCGCGTTTGCGGCCGATGGCGTACTGCATCATTCGACCAATGATGGGGGCCACGACAAGCAGGACGATGCCGACTACGGCCATGATCGCCGCCGGACCATTGCCGTCGTTGCCGCGGCGGCGGTGGCCGGAGATCCAGATGCTGCGGAACGTGAAATCAGCCAGCAGGGTGAGGATGCCCACCATGGTCACCGCAATGGTGTTGACCAGGATGTCGTAGTTCTTCACATGGCTGAGCTCGTGGGCCAGGACCCCCTCGAGCTCCATCCGGTCCATGCGATCGAGAAGACCGGTGGTGACCGCCACCGCGGCATTGTTGGGGTTGCGGCCGGTGGCGAAGGCGTTGGGAGCGTCATCGTTGACCACATAGAGCCGGGGCTTGGGCAGCCCGCCCGCGATGCAAAGGCCCTCGACGATGTTGTGGTAGCGGGCGTAGTCGTCGGGCGTCGCCTCGACGGCGCGGCTCATACGCAAGGCGACCACATCGGACTTCCAATAGGACGCCCAGGTCATACCCACACCAATGATCACCGCCAGGGCCACACCGGTGACACCCAACGCCACGGTGTATGCCACCACGGCGAGGACCGCGATGGTGAATATGGCGAACATGATCACCATGAGCGTCGAGCGACGCTTGTTGGCGGTTACCTGGTCATACAAGGGATCAGAACTCGACCTGGACTGGGCCTCGGGAGTCGTCGTCGGCCTCGAAGTATTCGCGTTCGGTGAAGCGCATGGCCGAGGCGATCAGTACTGCCGGGAACTGCTGGATCTTGGTGTTGTACGAGAACACACTGTCGTTGTAGTACTGCCGGGCGTAGGCGATGCGACCTTCGGTTCCGGTCAGCTCCTCCTGGAGGGCCAGGAAGCTCTGGTTGGCCTTCAGGTCGGGGTAGGCCTCGGACAGGGCGAAGACCGACTTGAGGGCACCGGTGATCATGTTCTCGGCCTGGGCCTGATCGTGGGCACCTTCGGCGCTCATGCCGGCGGTGCGGGCCGTGATGACGGCGTCCAGCGTCTCCTTCTCATGGGACGCATACCCCTTCACGGTCTCGACCAGATTGGGGATGAGGTCGTAGCGCCGCTTGAGCTGGACATCGATCTGGGCCCAAGCATTCTCGATACGGTTTCGCAACCGCACCAGACCGTTGTAGAGGACTATCAGCCACCCCACCACGATCACGATCAGGACGAGGATGATCAGCAGGACCATCATCGTTCTGCCCTCTCGGCCGGGCGGGCCGCTTCGCGTTCTGCCCTCTCGGCCGGGCGGGCCGCTTCGCGTTCTGCCCTCTCGGCCGGGCGGGCCGCTTCGCTGCGCTCAGTCATGGAACCATCCTAGGGGGTACGCCCCGGTCCCAGCGCGAGCCCTGGCGGGCGGCCGAGGCAACCGTGGCCTCGAACAGGTCGAGGTACCGTCGGGCCAGGGCTCGCATGGAGAACTGGCCAGCCCGTTCGAGGCCCGACTCGACCAACTCGGCGCGGCGCCGTTCATCGTCGAGCACCCGGCGGATGGCCACGGCCAGATGGGCGGGGTCTCCCGGCCTGAACAGCTCGGCGTCCGCGCCCTGACGAGCCACCGCGGCGTAGGCGTCGAGGCCGCTGGCCACGACCGGCGTGGCTGCGGCCATACCTTCGAGCAGAACCACCCCGAACGACTCTCCGCCCAGACTGGGGACGCAGAACAGGTCTGCGCCCCGGAGTCGAGCGAACTTCTCGTCGTCGCTGATGCGCCCCAGCCACTCCACCCGAGGGTCGGGGAATCGTTGCTGGAGTTCCTCGGTCTGGGGGCCATCGCCCGCCACCCACACCTGAACGTCAGCCGGGAGGTGCTCGAGCGACTCGAGCAGGACGGCCAGGCCCTTGCGGGGTTCGTGGCGGGCAATGAAGAAGACCGTGGGGCCGCTGGTGGACCACGGCGGAGTCTCGATGATGCGTTGGGCGGCAACCGCGTTGAACACCAGCTCGTAGTCACCGCCAAAATGCCGGCTGGCCAGCTCGGCGGCATCAGCCGAAACCGCGACCCGCTTGTCGAGCCGTCGAAGCATGCGCCCCAGAACCGGCGTGGTCCAGGCGAACGGCCGGTACGGACCCTCGTCACCCGCGGCGTGGAAGGTGCCGAACAGGGGTGCGGCCTTGACCAAGAGGGCGGTCGTGCTGACCCCCGGGGCGAGAGGCTCGTGGATGTTGATGATGTCGAAGTCCTCGTCACGCATGGCTCGGATCAAGCGCAGCTGGGCGGGGAGGTCGGGCGCGATGGGGGCCACCGAGCCATTGGTGGCGTAGGGCAGCGAGGCCCCCAGCGGAGTCACGTTGGTGGCAGGAGGCGGTCCGTCGCAAGGAGCGAGGATTCGCACTGCCGCCCCTTCGGCCCGCAAGGCGCGCGAAAGATCGAGCACCTGGCCCTGCACCCCTCCCGGGATGGTCAGGCTGTATGGACACACCATCCCGATCCGCACGCCGAGGAGGCTACTGGGTCCACCGCCAGCCCTCACCCTTGGTGGTCGGCCAACCACGGAATTTGGCGGACGAGGTGAAGCCGTGCTCAACTCCCGGCCGTGTCCCGTCACCTGGCCACCTTCGCGGTGCTCCTCGGCCTCCTGGCTGCCATCGTCGCTCTCACCCCCTACCACCGCGCCCTCGAGCGGGTCGACTCCTCGGGTCGAACGGTCACCACGTCGGTATCGTGCGATCCCCCCCTGAACCAGGTCTTCGGCGTCGGACAAGACGCCACCGAGATCGACTGCAGCGGCCTGGCCTCGCGACGCATCATGGCCGCGGGAGCCCTGTTGGCGACCTCGATGGCCCTGGGGGTGGCCGCCTACCGGCGCCAGGGTCCCCTCGCCGATCTCGTCGCCGCCTGACTCAGCGGGTGCGGCAAGCCCGTTCGGCCTCGTGGTCGCTGGGCCAGTTGGGCTGGAGCAGATGCCACTGCTCGGGTGCCACCCGGATCATGTCCTCGAGCCGGTGGGCGACATCCTGGGTGATCCGAGCCACGTCCTCGCGTAGCCGCCCCTGACGTTCGATCTCCATTGGCGGATGGACCACACAATGGCGACGGGAGCCCCGGTAGTACACGGCCGTGGGCAGGAGTGGCGCCCCAGTGCGCAAGGCCAGGGCTGCGGGACCGGCAGGCAGGCTGGTGCGCTCGCCGAAGAACTCGACCTCGATCCCGGTGCCCGAGATGTCCCGGTCGGCCACCAGGCACGTGACCTCGCCCCGCTTCACTGCCGCGGCCACATCCTTGGCGGCATTGGGGCCGAGGGGGATGACCGAGAGCCCGAGGCTCTCACGCAGTTCGACAAACCAATCGAAGACGTCGGCGGGCTCAATAGCCTCGACCACCGCGCTGACCGGCACGTTCTCGAGCCGGGTCAACCAGAAGGCCGCCCATTCCCAACTCCCCAGATGGGGAACGATCATGAGTGGACCCTTGCCGTCGGCCCGGGCCTTGACGATGTGCTCGTACCCCTCATAGGTGAGGCCCTCATCGAGCTCATCGTCATCGACCGAAGGCAGCCGGAGAGTGTCGGCCCAGTAGCGGGCGTACGAATCGAAGCAGGCATCGACCCCTCGTCGCAGCCGCTGACCCCGAATCGTGGGGTAGATCCGACCCAGGTTCCGCTCGACCTGGCGACGCTTGTCAGGTGTGACCTGAGCGGCGCCGAAGCCGCCGGTTCGGGCCACCAGGTCCACCAGAGCGGACGGAGCGTGCCGGGCGAGAGTGCCCCCGGTCCGATAGAGGGCGTGGGCGCGCGACCCCACCCGTCAGTCGGCGCGGCGGCGGGACTTGGCGTTTCGCGACCGGGCCGCTTCGCGCCGGGCCCGCGACTTGTCGCGCCACTGCTGGGCGACGGGCCGGGCTGAACGGCGACGGGTGCGGGTGAGGCGCTCGGTCCTCGGAGTGCGGGCCGAGCGAGGGGGTGGATCGGCCTGGCGCCAGACCTTCTGGAAGCGAAAGATGGCGGTTCCGCCGGTGGCCGCGAACAGTACCCACAGGACCGGAATGAGCAGGCTGCTGAAGATCAGGCCGAAGCCCAGCACGATGAACCGCTCAGCACGCTCCATGAGCCCGCCCTTGGCATCGAAGCCCAACGACTCGGCCTTGGCCCGCTGGTAGCTCACCAGGAGCGACACACCCAGGATGGCCATGGGCAACAGCACGACCCGGCTCCCCGGCTCCGCGTCGAACAGGTACCAGGCCACACCGCCGAAGAGCATGGCGTCGGTGAGCCGATCAGCCACGGAATCGAAGAAAGCCCCCCGGGCCGATGCGGAACCCGAGGCTTTGGCGACGGCGCCGTCGAGAAGGTCGGGTAGACCGGTGAGGGCGAGCAGCACCGCACCCAGGAAGAGGCGGCCAGAGCCGATGACGACCGCGGCCGCACCCGACATGAGCACGCCCACCACGGTGATGTGATCGGGGCTCACGCCGGTGCGTTTGAGCGCTTCGCCGAGGGGGGCGACTCGCGCCTCGACCCCGGTACGGAAATTCCCGTCGAACATGTCCTACCAATCGTAAGGCGACAGGGGTCCACCAGGCTATCAGTCAGGTACGGTGCTCCCCATGACCGGTCCTGACGTGTCGCGACTGTCCCCCCGTGATGCCGCCATCGCAGTGAGGTCATTCGAACGGCGGTTCCGAGAGGCCACCTTCAGCCTCGATGACCCCAACGACGACCATGGCGGACTAGCGGCTTTCGTGGGATCCCGAGGTGAGTCGGCGCTCACGATCGTCACCCGGGCCTCCCGGACACTGGGGCTGTTGCAGGCCGCCGTCGATGACATCCTCGACCATGACAACCCCGAGCTGACGGCCGGGGTCATGGACGCCGGCCAAAGGCCGCGATGGCCAGAAGCAAGGGGTGATCTGGCCGCCGAGGTCGCGGTTCTGGGCCGCGAAGCCGCCCAACTGGCCGAACGGATCGAGCACACCCGCGCCGCTGACTGGTCGCGGTCGGCCCGCGTCGCAGGCCCCGACGGCCAGACCGTGGACGCCCTCGACGTGGTGCGCGAAGCGGTCCGTACCACCTCCGTCGATCTGGTTTCGGCCACCGAGACCATGACCGAGGCCCGGGCCGCCCGCTGACCCAACTCGCCTGGGAACCCGGACCGGGGTCGGTGCGCCGGGAATGGCCTACCGCTCCGGGGCCACGGACCAGCTCGCTTCGGAACCCCGGACCGGGGTCGGTGCGCCGGGCCCTTCTTTCCGCTCCTGGCCCTTCGGGCCGGGCCGCTCGGGCCCCGGCCTCGCAAGCTCGGCCTCAGTCTTGTGGGTTGTCCTGGATGAGGTCCTGGAGGACGTCGCCGCCCACGCCGTCGATCAGCACCAGGGCCCGCGCCGCGGGAGGTTCCTCGGTGCTGTACACCAGGACCCGCCAGGTCGGCTTCGACAGCCAGCCCCGCCACACCATCTGGGCCGACGAGTGCCCGGCCGCGAACCCGACGTGGCGACCGGCGATCTCGAGGGCGTCGGTCTCCTTGACCGCCACCTTCCAGGCCATGATCCAATTGATGACGCCGAAGACGGCGAGGCCGATAGCGCACCACAGGTAACCGTCGTTGACCAGCACACCATCGTCGGCGAAGTTCAACCAGGAGATGAACAGGATGGCGGCCACGGCCAGATAGAGGGTGCCCGGCCACCGGCGACGGCTGTTGTCGGGGAATTGGTAGGTGCCCACGAACCCGGTGAGATCGAGATCGGCAGGCAGCTCGTCGTGGATCTCACCATCGTCGAGGGAGTCGTCGGAATCGGTCACGGCGCCCACGCTACCGGCGCCGTTACCACTCCCTCCAAGCGTCGCGGAGGCGGCGCCAGGTATCGGTGAGAGCCTCCGGGACGACGCGAGTCTCGGCGATGGCGGTGGTGAAGTTGGTGTCGCCCGACCAGCGGGGCAGGACATGGGCGTGGAGGTGGTCGGGGACCCCCGCACCGGCCGCCCGCCCCAGGTTGAACCCGACATTCAAGCCCTCAGGCCGGTAGGCGTCGGTGACCGCGGCGACGGCCAGTTGTATCCCCTGCCAGAGCTCGGCCGACTCGGCCCCGGTCAGACCCGCCAGGCCGGGTACGGCCCGGTTGGGCATGACCAGCACGTGTCCGCTGGTGTAGGGGTAGGCGTTGAGCAGAGCAAAACAATGCTCACCCCGCCATAGGATCCAGGTCTGGTCATCGGGCAGGCCACTGCCGAGGATGCGTTCGAACAGGCTACCTTCGCCACCCGGGACAGCGGCCGAGTGGTCGACGCCCTCGATGTAGGCGAGCCGCCAGCCGGCCCACAGCCGCTCGATGCCTGCTTGGCCACCCACCCGCCCGGCCATCAGATGGCCCAGGCCGAGACCTCGTCGGCCAGGCGGGCCAAGAAGGCGTCGATGGGTACGTCGCGCTCGACCTCGCCGCCGCGGGGGTTCACCCCCGCGGTTCCGGCCGCCACATCGTCGTCGCCCACCACGAGCACGTAGGGCAGCTTCTCGACCTTGGCCGAGCGGATGCGCTTGCCCAGCTGGTCGTGAGGATCGACCAGGTCGACCCGATAACCCAGATCGGCCAGCCGGTCGACGACGGTCTGGGCGTACTCGAGGTGGGTGTCGGCCACCGGCAGGACCCGAACCTGCACCGGTGCCAGCCAGGTGGGGAAGGCACCGGCGTAGTGCTCGAGCAGGACGCCGAAGAACCGTTCCACCGAGCCGAACAAGGCCCGGTGCACCATGACCGGCCGGTGCTTCTCGCCGTCGGCACCGACATAGTCGATGCCGAAACGTTCGGGAAGCTGGAAGTCGGCCTGGATGGTGGACAGCTGCCAGGCCCGACCGATCGCGTCCTTCACATCGACATCGATCTTGGGCCCGTAGAAGGCGCCGCCGCCCTCGTCGACGACATAGTCGAGGTTGGCCAGTTCGAGGGCGAGGCGCAGCCCCTCGGTGGCCTCGTCCCACAGATGGTCATCGCCCACCGACTTCTCCTCGGGGCGGGTTGAGAGCTTGGCCTGGAAGTCGTCGAAACCGAAGGCTCGTAGCACCGACAATACGAAGTCGAGAAGGCTGGCCAGCTCATCCTGGAGCTGCTCACGGGTACAGAAGATATGGCTGTCGTCCTGGGTGAAGCCCCGGCTGCGGAGCAGTCCGTGTACCGCACCCGACAGCTCGTAGCGGTAGACCGCCCCCAGCTCGAACAGGCGTAGAGGCAGGTCGCGATAGGACTTCTGGCCGCTCCGGTAGATCATGACGTGGAACGGACAGTTCATGGGTTTCGGGTAGTAGCTGGCCCCGTCCATCTCCATGGGCGGGTACATGCCGTCGGCGTAGAAGTCGAGATGGCCTGACGTCTCCCAGAGCACCGATTTGGCGATGTGGGGACTGAATACGAACTCGTAGCCGCCGGCTTCGTGGCGGGCCCGGGCGTAGTCCTCCATGAGCTTGCGCACGAGCGCACCCTTGGGGTGCCAGACGGCCAGGCCGGGACCGAGCTCCTCGGGCCACGACACCAAGTCGAGCTCGGCGGCGAGGCGCCGGTGGTCGCGCTTCTCGGCCTCGGCCAGGCGGTGGAGATGTCCCTTGAGCGCCTTCTTGTTGGCCCACGCCGTGCCGTAGATGCGCTGGAGCATCGGGTTTTTCTCGCTGCCCCTCCAATAGGCACCGGCGACCTTCATCAGCTTGAAGTGGCCCAGTCGACCCGTCGAGGGCACGTGGGGGCCCAGGCACAGGTCGATGAAGCCGTCGCCGTTGCGGTAGTAGCTGACCACGTCGCCCGACACCTCGCCGGCATCCTCGCTGTCGGCTTCGGCCGCGGCGGCGCGGCGGATGATCTCCAACTTGTACTGATGGTCAGCGAACAGGGCGAGACCCTCGTCGGCCGAAGCCTCGCCCCTCACGAAGGGCTGATCGGCGGCCACTATCTCAGCCATAGTGGCCTCGATCCGCTCGAGGTCCTCGTCGCTGAACGTGGCCCCGCCGGGCAGCTCGAAGTCGTAGTAGAAGCCGTCCTCGATCGGGGGGCCGATGGCGTAGGTGGCGCCCGGCCAGAGGTCGAGCACGGCCTGGGCCAGCACGTGGGCCGTGGAGTGCCGGATGGTGTGCAGGCCCTGGTCGGAGTCGGCGGTGACGATGGCGACGGTGGCACCGTCGGTGAGAGGGGCTGAGAGATCGCGTTCATCACCGTCGACAAGGGTGATGAGGGCGGCCTGGGCGAGACCGGGGCCGATGTCGGCCGCGAGATCGGCGCCGGTGGCGTCCGCGCGAAGCACACGCTCGGAACCGTCGGGAAGGGTCACGGATATCTGGGCCATGGTCGGTCAAGGCTACAGCCGCTCCACCCTCACCCCTGTGTCAATTCGGGCCCAGGGCGGTGAATGCCCGCCACCCGTGTCGATGGTCGGGTATGAGCGCCGTCACCTGGCGGCGGTGCGCAGAAGCTCGGCCGACGAGCGCCGCGGGGCAGCGGGAGTCTCCATGGGCGCCGCCTGCTCGAGGGGTTCGGGCGCCTTCTTGGTGGCGTAGGTGTCGACATAGGTCTGGCCGGTCATCTCGCGGATCTCGAACATGACCTCGTCGATCATCTGCCGGGTCACCATCCGGGTATCGGTTCGGCCGGCGTAGACGTCGGGATCGACGGGCCGACCGAACTTCACCACCACCGCACGGAACGGGGTGGGCATCGGCTGGTCGGGGGGCTGGATCTCGCGGGTCCCGATCAGGCCCACCGGCACGATCGGGGCCCCGGTTCGCAAGGCCAGACGGGCGGGGCCGGTATGCCCCTTGTGGAGCAGGCCCGAACGGCTGCGGGTTCCCTCGGGGTAGATACCGAACAGGCCGCCCCGGTCGAGTACCCCGGCCGCCGCGTCCAGTGCCTGCTGCGCATCGTTACCGCCCCGGCGGTCGATGGGGATCATGCCCAAGGCCGGGAAGATGTACCGCGTCTTCCAGTCGTCGAGGTACTCGGCCTTGCCGACGTAGGTGATGCGTCGGGGCAGAACGGTGGGCAGAACGAAGCTGTCGAAAACCGAGGTGTGGTTGGGGGCCAGGATGGCGGGGCCCTCGATCGGCAGGTTCTCCATGCCCTCGACGTGGACCCGCCAGCAGAACGAGAAGAGGGGCTTCACCGCGACCAGGAACAGGGACTGGAGGCGGCCCGCCCCCGAGGGCAGCTCGGTGGGCGCGGCCACCGAGGGTTCGGAGTCGATTGGCGGGCCGGCCGGCGTCACGACCTCATCATGACACGAGGACGCCCAGCAGGCCGGCGGCTTCGCTGACCCCGCGGCCGGCATCAGCGGCTTCGTCGATCAGGGCCAGGGCGGTGGGAACGTCCAGATCATCGTCGAGGGCGGCCCGCACCGGTTCGAGGGCCGCCGACCCGGGCCCGGCTGTCCGCCATCGGTCGAGCCGGTCGTGGGCATCGGTGAGCCGCTGGGGC
>JAAEMS010000269.1 GCA_024225275.1 Actinomycetes bacterium | reverse complement strand
TCGGTGAGTATGAGCATTGCGATGTGGTTGGGGCGGGCCCCGATTGCTCGTCGTAGGCCGATTTCATGTCGTCGTTCGATGACTGAGGCGGTGGTGGAGGTGACGATGCTGGTGGCTCCGACCACGATGGCGACGGCGCCGGGATCGGTGGCAATGAGGACTCGGCGAACCACGCTCACGTGCTCGCAGCGTCACGGCCCCGCACAACGTCGAGGAGTTGGCCTCGGGCGACGTCGACGACCTGAGTCGACCACAACCGATGCTTGAACGGCCCCTCTCGACAGAACAGCACCTCGTCGAGCCCGACCGCAGTCGTCGCCCGGATCCGGTTCGGGTCATCGATCACCGCCCGGCCGTGGCGGTTCACGGCGTCCATCACCGTGTGCCGGTCACAACCGAGATCAGCAGCGACCTCCGATACCGCCCGACCGTGATGGCCAACCTGGAACGTCGCCCAGCGACCAGCCCGATCAGTGATCCCGGCACGTTCAGCCGCGATCCGATCATCGACTTCGAGGAAGGTCACGACCTCACAGTTCGGGTTCGGGCAACGCCATCTCGACTTCAACCAGACAAGGCGGGTTCGCCGCCCGAAACACGGCAGATCGACCAGCTCGACATCGAGCACATCGTGACGCCGTGCGCCCCCGGCGCAACTCGGGCACACCGGCCGCTCGGCGCGTGTCGTGATCGCAATTCGCAGCCATCTCGGCCAGTCGCCGATCCCTTCGATGTTGACGTCGGGCAAGCCGACCAGCAACTCGCACATGCGCGTAGGATCGGTCTCCAACAGGGGCTCCTCGGATTCGGACGACTCAAGACATCGCCAGATTCGCAGAGCCCCTGTGACGCGCCCGGGACCTACCTCAACCAGCCGAAGTCACGCCCAGATCCGAAGCGCCGGGAAAGGGGAGGACTACGGGCCAGGTATTGTGAGACGCGACAAGACCCCCTTCCCAGAATCGGTGGCTGCTTCAACAGCACCCATTGTCCCAGGTCAGGGGGTCTCTCGCGAACCCAAACCAGAATCTATTGTGACCTCTCCGGGTTGGGTCAGGCTTGGTCCGCTTCCGTTCTGAGAATTCGACGGTGAGCCGCCATCGTTACGAAAGCAGCGACCAGCGACAGCCAAGCTATTAGCTCGAGCCAGCCCGGTGTAGCTCTATCTGTCAGTAGCCAAATCAGGCCGATTGCAGCCCCGATTAGTCCGAACACAAGGTTGAGAAGCCTTACGGCTAGCTTCATGATTGGTGTCCTTTCCATTGGAGTTCATCTACAGAACACTTGTGCAATCCTGGGCATATCGTCCCTGGCCAGAGCCCTGCAGGAGCCTTACTTGTCTTGCGGCAAGCCTCTAGTATCCATTGCACCAGATCACCCGTGGTATTGCCGTGAAATGAATGTCGACACCTTTACTGTTCTCACATATCAGCAAGGCCCCCATCAAGCCTCCAACTATACCTCCGACTACAGCGGACGCTAGCGCGCACAGTCCAACAGTGGAGTAGCTGCAGACGATTCCAGCCACCGAACCGGTACCAACAATCGCGCCTTTCAGCTTCCTGAGTTCCGAGGTGGTGAGTTTGATTGTGTACTTGCCGTACCAAGTCGAGTGGTATTCGGGGTCAGCCACTATGGGGTAAGCATGTTCGGTGTTGGTGTGTTCGATGTGTTGGGTGAGTGCGGTGCCGTCAACTGTGAAACGGGTTGGTACCGGGGTTTGGTTGGCGTCGGTGGCCCATGGTGTCGCAATGGTTCCGACTTCGACCGTTTCGGTGGTCCCATCCACACCATCAAGGTCTCTGATGATGCTGGCTGACCCGTCGGTGTTGAGTTGGAGGCGACCATCTTCTGGAACCTCGACCGGGAAATCGAAACTGGCTGGGAGCTGGCGGCGGTTCCAGATGATGGTTCTGTCAGATAGGGGTCATCTCACGACTCCCTTGCCTCGTGCCGCCCGTTCGAAGACACCGGGCACCTCGTCTTCTGCTGGTACCTGGGTTCGAGCAATGACTCGACGACACCAACAAGCTTGACGAGCCGGGCGTGCCAGTTGTCAGCCAGTGGGCGGAGCAGCGAGATCCTGCCTCGCATCAGCATCGCCGCAGCGATGTGCCAGCGCAGCCTGGCCGGACAGATCTCACCTTGGCCCTGGCAGTAGCCGTTCAGAAGCGAGCCCAGCTCAACTTCGAGCTCGAGTTCATCAGCGAGGAACACGAGATGGGCGATCAGTCGCCCAAGGTCGAAGTGTGGATCACCCTGCGTAGCATCGTCCCAATCGACCATCGAGATGAGGCCTGTAGATGA
>JAAEMS010000268.1 GCA_024225275.1 Actinomycetes bacterium | reverse complement strand
TGACCTGGCCGTACTGGTCTACTGCCCGGTACACATAGCGCCAGACACCTGCGACTTTGACGTAGGTCTCGTCCACGAACCATCGGTCACCCACCACGCGACGACAGGGCCGGGCGGCGTCGATGAGCATCGGGGTGAAGCGTTGCACCCACCGGTAGACGGTGACATGGTCGACGTCGATGCCTCGTTCGGCGAGGAGTTCTTCCACGTCTCGGTATGAGAGTCCGTAGCGGAGGTACCAGCCCACGGCCAGCAAGATCACCTCGGGCGGGAACCGGTAGCCGGCAAACGAAGCGGACTCGGCGGGGAAGTGGTGGTTCACCCCAACACGCTCGCTGCTGGGACCCCGATCCGTCAACGCAACGGTGCCCCCAGAGCCATCGGTTGCGGGTCTGGCTGCCTTGGCGGGGCCAGACCTTGGCGATCGAGGCCAACATGGGGTCTGCTCGTTTGCTGGACAGGATGTTGCGTTTCAGGTTGCGGTGAGTGGTCGTGGGCTCTCGGAGGGGGGTGGTGTTGTGCCCGGTATCGGCCAACATGAGGGAACTCTCACGAAGGTCTCATCTGCGATTCATCTTGTGGACACATACTGCTCCTAGCAGCCGGATCTCCGGCGCTTGTTGAGAGACAAGGAGACAGTGATGAGCTTGCTCGAGACCAACATGGTCCCGCCGGGACTCGTGACATCGACCATCCCTTCAGTGGTGATCTTGGCCGCTGGGCGCGGTTCGCGTATTGGCGCTCTGACAGATTCGGTGCCGAAGTGCCTCGCTGCGGTCGGTGGTCGGTCTTTGATTGAGCATCAGCTTGATGCCATGGCCGGGGCTGGCATCGATGATGTCACCGTGGTGACTGGCTACCGTGCTCGTGACGTCCGCTGGGTCGTTGGCCGCCGAGCCCGCTTTGTCCACAACCCAGACTGGTCGAGGACGAACAGTCTTTACTCGCTGTGGCTGGCCGGCGACAGGATCCGTGATGATGTCATCGTTCTCAATTGTGATGTGCTGTTTCATCCGGCTGCTTTGACTCGGCTGATCGAGGCTGGGACCAACCGATTCCTAATTGACCGTCCTGGTGGCCTTGGTGATGAGGAGATGCATGTCACTCTTCACGGTTCGCGCCTGGTGTCGATGGGTAAGCAGATACCGCTTGACCTGGTCGACGGTAAGAGTGTTGGTATGGTGCGGATCTCCCACGACACTTTGGCTGCGGTGCTCGCCGCCGCCGCCGATCTCGTCGCTGAAGGCGACTTGAACGCTTGGATGGCCTCTGCCATTGACCGGGTGGCCGCTGGCTATGACCTCCATGCGGTCGATATCTCCGACCTGCCGTGGGTGGAGATCGACTTCCCCGCTGATCTGGACCGGGCCATCAACCAGGTGTGGCCGGCGATCACGGGGTTCACCGGGCCGGTCAAGGTTGTTGCCGCCCCGATCAGGGAGTTGGCGGCATGACCCATGTGACTGATCCTGTACACACCGCCATCACCGCCCTCCGTTCGGATCGAGTGCAGGTCGCCCTTGGTGATGCCTGGGTCCAGTGGTTGGGTATCGAGGCTGAGGTCGAGACCTCCGTGGTGTCGACCGCTTACCGCCCTCACCGCAAGGGACGCGTCATTCTCGACTTGAGCTTCACCGAGGCTGGCGGTGAGGTCCGCCACCAACAGATGATGTTCGTTGCCAACCCGCCCGGCGCCGAGCCACCGCCGCTGGCTGAGGTTGAGTTCCCGCCGCATGTGCTCCCGCCGGTACGGGCTCAACCATGGAACGCCATTGGTTGGCCGGTGCCACATGTCCCCCAGCCGGCCGGTTTGGTTGATCTGATGCGACCTGAGACCGTCGCTGGCCTGCTTGGTTGCCCGGTCGACCTCATCGGTGAACTGGAATTGATCCGGCTTGTTCCGATGCGGCGCTCGCTGATCCGGACCCGGGTCGGCCAAGACACCGTCTTTATCAAGTCCTACGCCAAGTGCAGCAGCTTCGAGAGCGGTGTTGCCGGTTTGCGTGCTGCTGCCACGCTGCCCGTGAGTGTGCCAGAACTCCTGGCCGTCGACGGCGCCCGCTCCACGTTTGTGATGAGTGGATTGCCAGGTGTCGAGCTGTCCACGTTGATCGACAACCAAGATGAGTTCGACGCGGCTCTGTACGCCACTGGCCTGGCGCTCGCCGCGGTCCACAACTCCGAAATGAGGGCCGGTGGCAATCGATTGGATACCGCCGAGACCGATGACATTGTGCGGTTGTTCGTGGCCGACCTTGCAAGTATCGATCCTCGGCTGGCTGGTCGAATCGAGAGCCTGGCCATGTGTCTGGCACGCCAGAGTCAGGATCTCGAGCCGATCGCGCCGAGGCCGCTACACGGCGAGTGCTTCGGCGACCAGATCCTTTGGGACTCATCTACAGGCCTCATCTCGATGGTCGATTGGGACGATGCTACGCAGGGTGATCCACACTTCGACCTTGGGCGACTGATCGCCCATCTCGTGTTCCTCGCTGATGAACTCGAGCTCGAAGTTGAGCTGGGCTCGCTTCTG
>JAAEMS010000267.1 GCA_024225275.1 Actinomycetes bacterium | reverse complement strand
CCGTTTGAGCTGTGGCCGGGTCACCGCCAGCTCTCGCTCGACGAGGCGGCCTCCGCCTACTGCCCGATCCGGCTCCACGGCGGAGCTCCCGACGACACCCGCTTCAGCTACGAGGCCCTGCGCCTGCCCGTCACCCAGGGCCGCGACGGTGCCCAGGCCCGGGTCGAGTTCCGTCCCGGTGGTGCCGCGGTCGAGTTGCCTCTGTACCTCGAGGACCCCCTCGACCCCACCCCCCTCTTCGACGAGTCGGACGCTCCGGGCCTGACCGCCCTCATGGGAGCGGTGGCCGCCGACTGGGAGGCCGGGCGCTTCCGCTGGGATGACGAGTCACGTCAAACCATCGACACCAGCGCGGCCTGAACGGCTCCGGCTCAATCGCCGCCGATGATCTCGGCGGCCCGTAGGCGCTCGAGTTCGTCATCGTCGATGTCGAGCAGGCGCCGTAGCGCGCTGGTGGTGTCCGAACCCCGACCGATGTAGGGACCCCGTACGCGGGCATCGGCCCGGGGTAGCCGGAAGGGTGCGCCCACCGTCTCGAACGAACCGTCGGGATGATCGATGGTCTCGAACGCTCCGGTGGCCCGCACCTGGGGATCGACGACCGCATCGGCCGGGGTGTTCACCGGGGCCCAGATGCAGCCATGGTCGTCGAGCCGTTGTGCCCACTCGGCCCTGGTCAGGGTGAGGAAGGTCTCGTCGAGCAGTTCCATCAACGGTCGGATGTTCCGAAAGCGGCCCCGGGGTGTGCCGTAGAGCTCGTGATCGATGAGATCAGTCCGATCGATGCACTCGCACAGCCGGGCCCAGTCCTTGACCGGGTTCATCATGGCCAACTGGATCCACTTGCCATCGGCACAGGGGAACGGTTCGACCAGTGGGCTCACTGAATTGAACCGGCCCCGACCGCTGGGGTTGTGGCCGTCGACTGCCGCGGTGACCAGGTCGAAGGCAGCGGTCCAAGTGGCGGTGCGCAGGAGCGAAGCCTCGACGATCTGACCCTCACCGCTCAGGTCGCGGGCCCGAAGCCCGGCCAGGACTCCGGCGAACAGGGCCAGTCCGGTGGTGTGGTCGCCCTGAGCCGGCCGGAACTTGCTGGCACCCTCGGCTGGGTCGGTGGGCAGGCCGGCCAGTCCGCTTCGGGAGAAGTAGGCGGTGACGTCGAAGCCGGGCCGGTCGATCTCCTCGCCCTCTTCGCCGTAGCCGGTGAGCAGGGCCACGACCAGGTCGGGTTTGATGGCCATCAGGCTGTCGGTGTCGAGGCCGTAGCGGTCACGCCGGTAGGGCAGCAGATTGGTGAGCACGATGTCGCACTGGGCGATGATCTCGTGGATCAGCGCGGCCCCTTCGGTGGAGTCGATGGCCACCGCGATCGATTCCTTGCCCCGGTTGACGAACTGCATCGGGTGGTCGGGGTTGGGCTGCCCCTCTGGCATGCGGGCCTGGCGGATCTTGCCCCACATGGCGTCGCCCTCGAGGGGCTCGACCTTGATCACCTCGGCCCCCATGTCGGCCATGATGGCGGCCCCGCTGGGAGCAGCGGCGAAGTTGGCGAGCTCGAGAACCCGGATGCCTTCGAGCGGGGCGACCATCGTCATCTCCTACGGGTTGGCAGTGGGCCGACCGGCCCGACGCTAGCGCCCCCTCCCTCTCGGGGCCCGGGCGGGTGAGCGCCAAGAGGGTTGTCGAATGGGTCCGGAGCCGTTCCGGGCATGGGCGGCGCGGTACCGTTCCGGGATGGAGCTCACCGTGTCGAACTGGGTGCTCGCCGGCCACCATGATCACCAGCCCTCATCGGCTACTGCCTCCACCGGAAGGTGATGGACCACGTGAATCGCCAACACCCGCTGACCCTGCCGGGCGAGCCCGATCCCTCGACCGAGATGGTCTGGGACCGCAATACGCCTTGACCCGCCCGGCGGTCGACGACCACCAGCGGCGGGCCCGGCTCGCCCACCGGCACCACCTGGCTCCCGGATCGGCCATCAACGACATTGCCGTCCTGGCTGACTCGCTGGTCGGGCTGCATTCCAGCGATCCGGTCACCGTGTTTCTGTCGACGGCCGCCCGGATGGCTTCGCCGTCCATCGGAGCCATCGAGGCGGCCCTCTACCGGGAGAGAACGGTCGTTCGCCACCACGCCATGCGCCGAACCCTGTGGGTCATGACCCCCACCACGGCCCGCTCGGCCCACGCGGCATCGACCGCCAAGGTTGCGGTCTCGGAGCGGAAGCGGCTGGTCAAGATGCTGGCCGTGGGCGAGGGCATCGACGACGCCGAGAGTTGGCTCGAGGCGGCCTGCGAGCAGGTTCTTGGTTTCGTCAGAGGGGAGCGGGAGACCACCACCCGAGCGGTTGGCGAGGCCTTCCCCGAGCTCCGGGTGCCCATTGCGCCACCGGGATCGCCGGAGGGCACATCATTCGCGGCTCACACCAGGGTTCTGCTCCAACTCGGCTTCGAGGGTGAGCTGATCCGGGTCCGGCCCGCCGGGTCCTGGATCAATGGTCAGTACGCCTGGCGGGCCACCGATGACTGGTGTGGTGGCCCCGTGGCGGGCGGCGACCCGGCCCGAGGTGAGGTTGAGATCGTCCGGCTCTGGCTCCGGGGGTTCGGTCCTGGCACCGTCGAAGATCTCAAGTGGTGGACCGGATGGACACTCGCCTCGGCCCGGCGGGCGCTCGACACGGTTGGGGTCACCGAGGTCGGGCTCGACGACGGGTCGGCGGCTCTGCTTCTGACTGACGATCTCGACCCTGTTGCCCAGCCCGACCCGTGGGTGGCCCTCCTACCCGGTCTCGATCCGACGGTGATGGGGTGGAAGCGGCGCGACTGGTACCTCGACCCGGACCACGCTGATCAGCTCTTCGATCGCAACGGCAACGGGGGGCCGACGGTGTGGGTCGACGGTCGGATCGTCGGGGGCTGGGTTCAACGTCCAGACGGCACCATCGGCGTGGGTCTACTCACGGACCCCGGGGCTGAGGCGAAGGCCGCCATCGAGGCCCGGGCTCACACCCTGGAGACATGGCTGGGCGACACCCGGTTCAAGGTTCGCTTCCCCGCTCCCCAGCAGAGGAGCCTCCTGGCCTGAGGGGTGCCCGGCGTCAGTGGGGCGGGCGGGTGGGAATGGCCGGGTCGGTGGCCTGGATGGTGCGGGCCTCGTCGGAGAGTTCGGCCCGGGCCCGATGACAGAGTCGCCGGGCATCGTGGGCGGTGTCGTGGTTGAGTCGGACCCCTTGCTGGAAGAACGGGACCTGCAGCCCCCGACCCTCGGAGGTGATCGGGGCAGGACGGGTGGGGCTCCAGGTGTGGCGCACCAGGACCTCTTCGCGAACGGCATTGCCCTCGGCATCGAGGACCCGGTGGGCGAACTTGCGTCCCCCCACGTCGGACTTGCCCGAGCTCTGTTTGGCGACCGCTCGCAGAGTGCTGGTGTTGCTCGCCGAGTCGGCGATGGCCACCAGCTTGTACACGAGGCCGACGGTGGGCGCCCCCGAACCGGTGACGACTTCGGTACCGGCGAGGTAGCCGTCGATGGGGGCACTGGCGAGGGCGTCGATGCGGTCCTCGTCGAGGTCACCCGAGGCGATGATCCGGGCGCTGGTGGCCCCGGCCTGATCGAGCAAGGCCCGGGCTTGGAAGGCCTCGTCGGCCAGATCGCCGGAGTCGATACGCACCCCACCGATCTTGGGTCCGACCACATCGAGGGCGGTCTGCACTCCGGTCGCCACGTCGTAGGTATCGACCAGGTAGATCGAGTCGGGGCCCAGGGTCTCGCGTTGGGCGGTGAAGGCGTCGGCCTCGTTGGCGTGGGCCAGAACGAAGGCGTGGGCCGCGGTGCCGACGGTGGGGATGTCGTAGAGCCGTCCAGCCTCGAGGTTGGAGGTGGCGTCGAACCCGGCGATGAACGCAGCACGGGCCGCCGAGACCGCGGCCCGTTCATGGGTGCGGCGACTGCCCCCTTCGATGAGGGGTCGACCCAGGGCTGCGTCGACCATACGAGCCGCAGCCGAGGCCACGGCCGAGTCGTGGTTCAGGATCGAGAGGATGACAGTCTCGAGCAGGACGGCCTCGGCGAAGGACGCTTCGACCGTGAGGACCGGGGACCCGGCGAAGTGGAGCTCCCCTTCGGCGTAGCCGTAGATACTGCCGGTGAAGCGGAAGTCCCCAAGCCAGTCCATGCCCTGGGGGGAGAGCACGTTCTGGTCCTCGAGGGCACCCATGACCTCGTCGTCGAAGCGGAAGTCCTCGATGGCATCCAGGACCCGCCCGGTGCCGGCCACGACGCCGTAGGGCCGGGCCGCGGGCAGCCGCCGGGCGAAGACCTCGAACACAGCCCGGTGGTGGGCCACGCCAGACCGCAGGGCCGCATCGACCATGGTCAGCTCGTAGCGGTCGGTGAACAGGGCGGTAGAGGGCCGTCGCCGATCCGCTGTGTTGTCGAGATCGTCGAGCACTGTCACCGCGGTCGTCCCCCATCCGGTGTGCAGGCGGAAATCTAGTGGCCCAGCTGTCATATATGCACTCCCTGCGTCATCGACTTCACAGAGAACGAGGCAAGGAGGCTTCGATGAATGACCCTACGATAGTGATCGGAGTTGGGCTGGCCGGTCGATCCTCAACCCGGCCAAACACCGGGGGCCGAAAGCACCAGAAGGCGGGGCCTGAGCCCCGCCTTCTGACCACACATCGCCACCGTTGAGGAGGAATCTCGAGGGGTTCGGTGCCTTCCAACTCACCGTTCCTCTCGACGAACTTCAAGGTAGACGAGGGATCGTCCCCACCGCCTGGGCCGTTCGGCCTGTTCTGCTCCAGAGTCCTCAACCCGGGGTCGATGGCGGCCACCGGCGGCTCGATGTCGATGTCGATGAGCGGCTGTGGGGCCGGGGGTCCCTGGGAGAGCTACGTGACCCATGCGCCGACGGTTCACGCCCTCTCCTGGCGACCGGTCGGGTCGACGGAGTGGCCGAGTGGGCGGAAGGAGTCGAGGCCGAGAAGGGGGCCGAGGTCCTCCAGGCCGCGGGCATTGCCGCGGGCGTGGTGCAGAACGCCCGCCCCCTGATCGAGCGCGATCCCCAGCTGGCGGCCGTCTTCTGACCACAAGTGCCCGGTGCCGTGGCCCACGCCGTGGGCGGCCCGTTCGACCTGTAGATCGGCCAGCACCCACTCAGGGTCGCCGGGAGTGTCGGCCCTATCGATGAAGCGCACCGTGTTGTCGAGGCTGCTGCCGAACAGCCGG
>JAAEMS010000266.1 GCA_024225275.1 Actinomycetes bacterium | reverse complement strand
GTGGTTTCAGCGAGCATTTGCTCGACGGGTTGCTGCGAGGAACACATGCCTTCGATGGGCTTGTTCTGTCGGACTGGGCGATCACCAGGGATCTCACCGAGAGCGGGCGAACGGGCGTGCCGCCCCAGCAGCCTCGCGATGCGGCCATGTGCTGGGGGGTCGAACAGTTGTCGCGGCCCGAGCGGTTTGCCAAGGGCATGAACGCGGGAATCGACCAGTTCGGTGGCGAAGAGGATCCGGAGCCCTTCTTCGCGGCCTTGGAGAACGGGCTACTCGTCGAGGAACGGATCGACGTGGCGGTCCGCCGGGTGTTGACGCTGAAGTTCGAGCTGGGCCTGTTCGAGAATCCGTTCGTCGACACCGGTGAGGCCGCCGCCACGGTGGGCAATGACGGCTTCGGTCTCGCAGCCCAGACGGCGCGGCGCCGCTCCACGGTCCTGCTCGAGACCGACGGCCAGGTGGCGGTGGCCGCGGACGACATCGTCTACCTGCATGGCCTGGCCGACGACGCCTTCCGAGCCGTGGGGATCGAGGTCACCGACGACATCAATACGGCGACCACCGCGGTCGTGCGAGTGTCGACACCGTCCGAGCGTCTACACCCCGACTTCTTCTTCGGCGCCAGGCAGAGTGAGGGTGATCTCGACTTCAAGGACGGGGACCCCGATCTCGAAGCGCTCCGGTCGATCAGCTCCCGGGTGCCCACCACCCTTGTCGTGCACATGAACCGCCCGGCCATACTGTCCGATATCCGCGACCTCGCCCGCGTCGTGATCGCGGAGTTCGGCACCACTGACCCAGACCTGGTCGCCAACCTGACGGGCTCCGCACCATTGGTGGGTGGGCTTCCGTTCGAGCTCCCACGATCGATGGCGTCGGTGAGGGCCGGGCACTGTGATGCCCCCACCGGGAAGGACGAACCCCTCTACCCGCTGGGGTTTCGAGCCTTGCCGGGCCAACCGGAGCGGTGAGGAGAGTCGTTGAGCCAGCAGGCCGCCCCGGTGGACGGCCAGCCGTTCGACGTGGCCAACCCCGCCACCTCGGAATCGGCGGCCATCATCTCGCTGGGGGGCTCGGCCGATGTCGATCGAGCGGCCACCGCCGCCCAAGCCGCCTTCGCCACCTGGAGCCGGTCAACCGTCGACGAACGGTCCGACGTGCTGGAACGGGCCATCGGCATCTACCAGCGCCGGGCCGACGAGTCCGCCTGGGCCATGACCACCGAGATGGGTGTGCCGATCACCTTCTCTCGAGACACCGCACCCCCCCATTTCTCGGGCAGCTTGACCACACAATTTGTCGGCCAACCTGCCCCAGAACGAGCCTGCGCTCAGATGGGCCCGGTCAGGGGCGGGCCTCGTAGTACAGGTTCCCGGCGTCGCCGAGGTCGTGGGTGGAGAACGAGGTGAAGCCGGCGGCCTCGGCGAGCTCCTGGGCCCGAGCCGGATGGAGGCCGAGGGTGCCCAGGCCCATACCTTCGGGCTCGGAGATGGCCGACTGGAGACACGACGCCACCGAGAAGCCGTAGAACATGGCCAGCAGTGGATTGCGGCGATCCTGGGCGAAGTCTCCGGAGGACCGGATGTCCTTGATGAGCCATGTTCCGTCGGAGGCAATGGCCGACCGGATTGCGTTGGCCGCCCGGTCGGGGTGGGGCATGTCGTGGAGGCAGTCGAAGGTGATGACCAGGTCGTGATCGGCCCCCGATTCGATGAACTCTCCACCCGCCTCGATGAACTCGATGTTTCCCAGTCCCATGTCGGCGGCCCGTTCTCGGCCGAGACGTACGGCCGCCCCCGACGGGTCGTAGCCGATGCACCGTGAATTCGGGTAGGCCTCGGCGATGGTGGTGAGGGTGACCCCTCCGCCACAGCCGATGTCGACGACAGACGCACCGGCCTCGAGCTTGGCCACCACCCCGTCGAGAGCCGGCAGGATCACCGAGTTCAGCGCCAACCTCGACCACGGGCCCGTCATACGGGCGAGACCGGCAGCGGCCGAAGCCCCTTGTTCCTCGTAGGTGACACCCACCCCGGTGCGGAAGGAGTTGGCGATCTTGTCGAGCACCCCCGGCTCGATGCCACCCCGGAAGGCGCCGGCGGCGAAGGCCAACGAGTTCTGTTCGTCGGCCAGCACGGCCGCCTGGATCTCGCTCAGCTCGAAGCGGGATTCGTCGTCGGGTCCCTCGATGAGTCCGGCTGCGGCCTGGCCGTACAGCCACTCGCGTAGGAGACGTTCGTGGAGTCCGGTGTTGACGGCCAGCTCGTCGGAGCTCATCGGCCCTTGACCCCGCATGGCGCCGTACAGGCCGAGCTGGTCGCCCAGGTGGACCATGAGCGACACCTGCTCACCCATCTTGTAGGTCCAGACCTTGAAGCTGAACATCTTCAGTTCGTCGGGATCGATGGTGGTTTCTTTGCTCATGGCTTCCCCTCGGTTGGTGACGCTGATCCTCTCATCCCGGAGCCCTTCATCCCCGGCGGTCGACTTCAACCGTGCCGAACCGTCGATGGGCTGGCCCTCGTTGTTGTAGTAGCCGGGGGTGCAGCTGGGATCGTTGCCGATGGTACGGCCGCCTCTCTCGAGCTTCTCGATCCAGGCCCGCTCGGCCTCGGGGGTGACCTCGACCTCGGTGGCATCGGTCTCGAGAGCATGGGCGACGACGGCGGCGATGGTCTCGGCCGTGTCGGTCAGGTTCGAGGGGATGTTCGAGATCAGGTTGGCGCCCTGGCTGGGCCCGACGATGAAGGCGTTGGGGAAACCGTGGACGTGCACGCCGTGGAGAGACCGCATGCCGTCGGCCCAGCGCTCGGAGAGCTTCAGCCCGTCGCGGCCCACGGTGTCGAAGCCGCTGCGCCGGGCGTAGTCGGTACCCACCTCGAATCCGCTGGCGTAGATGATGCAGTCGAACTCGTAGTCCTGGCCGTTGGCCACCACGCCGGTCCCGGTGATCTGCTCCACTCCCTGGCCGTCGGTATCGATCAGGTGGACGGTGGGGACGTTGTAGGCCGAGAGGTAGGGGTCGTGGAAGCACGGCCGCTTGCACAGCTGGCGGTACCAGGGCTTGAGGGCCTCGGCGGTGGCCGGGTCAGACACCAGCTCTTCGACCCGCTCACGGAGCTCGGCCATCCTCTCGTCGTCGCTCTCGTGGTAGGCGCGCACCAACGACTCGGGGCTGAAGTCCTGGTCAGGAACGGCAAGGACACGGTCGCGGATGCGCTGGCTGATGTCGGTCCAGCCGTCCTTCACCAGGTCCTGGTCGGTGAATCCGCCGGTCTGGAGGATGGTGAAATTCACCAGCCACTTGTCCTGCCAGCCGGGTTCGAGGGTGGCGAACCAGTCGGGGTCGATGGGGTGGTTGTTGCGGGCATCGATCGACGACGGGGTGCGCTGGAACACGTACAGCTCGCCACAGGCTTCGGCCAAATGGGGGATGCACTGGACCGAGGTGGCGCCGGTGCCGATGATGCCCACCCGCTTGTCGGCCAGCCTCTCCATGGGGGCACCGCCGGTGTAGTCGAAGTCCCAGCGCGCGGTGTGGAAGCTGTGACCGGTGTAGTTCTCGATGCCGGGAATGCCCGGCAGCTTTGGCTTGTCGAGGGGGCCGGTTCCCATGGCCACGAAATGGGCCCGGAACTCATCGCCCCGGTTGGTGCGAACGATCCAGCGTGACGATTCGGTCTCCCATTCGAGGCCGGTGTACTTCTCGGTGGGCATGTGCCCGGTCTCTTCGATGAGGGGGAGGTAGACCATGGCCACGGTGTCGCACTGGGCGCTCGGGTGGCCACCCGATCCTTCTAGCGGACCCTCCTGTGGGCGGCGAAGTCCCACATTGCCAATCGGTGGCCGCTGGGCGAAGGTGGGCCGGTGAGCAACCGGGAACCGAGTGTCATCGGGATCGACGTCGGGGGCACCAAGACCCTGGGCCTCGTCATCGACGCGGCCGGCAACGTCCTCCTTCAGGAGAAGTGGCCAACCAGGCAAGGGGCGGCGGCTGTCACCGAGATGCTGGCCGAGTTGGCGCAGGAGCTCCGGAGTCGGATCGCCACGACCCACAAGGTGCGCGGCCTGGGCGTCGGTTTGGCCGGGCTGGTTGACTCGATGGGACGCCTGCGGCGGGCCCCCAACCTCGTCGATGCCGATGAATTCGCGGTCCGCGATCTTCTCGAGCCCCGGGTCGGGATGCCGGTGCTGGTTGACAATGATGCCAACTGTGCCGCCCGGGCCGAGCTGCACGCAGGGGTCGCGGTTGGCGTTCGGCATGGGGTGCTCATCACCCTCGGAACCGGTATTGGCGGCGCTCTCATCGTCGACGGCGCGGTGGTGCGGGGGGCCGCGGGTATGGCTGGTGAACCGGGCCACATGCTGGTCGATCCCGCTGGTCCCAAGTGTGTCTGTGGCCTGAGTGGCTGCTGGGAGCGCTACGCCTCCGGGGCGGGTCTGGCCTACCTCGGACGGCGGGCCGCCGACCGCGGCGACTTGGCCAGCCTTGTGGGCACGGTCGATGGGACCCCGGAGCCCATCCGGGGTGAACACATCACCCGGGCGGCGCGGCTGGGCGATCCGGAGGCTTCAGCTGTCCTCGATGAGTTCGCCTGGTGGGTGTCGGTGGGCCTGGCCAACTGCGCAGCAATGAGCGACCCCGAGATGATCATCCTGGGCGGTGGACTGGTTCGCGATTGGGACCTGTTCGGTCCGCGCGTTCGGCGGCACCTGAACGAGGTGTTGGTCGCAGCCGAGCATCGTCCCGAGATCCGCGTCGAGCCCGCAGCCGCCGGTGAGGCAGCAGGAGCCTTGGGTGCCGCCCTGCTGGCCGCCGACGAAACGGGGCTCCGGCCATGAGCGACTTCCGCGCCGATGACTGCGACCTCGACGAGCTCCGGCGGATCGTCGAAACCGAATCAGACCTGGCCGACTATCCCCACTCGGCCGGCGAGGCCGAGGGGGCGGTCGTGTACGAAGCCGGCCATTTCGCCTCACTCCCTGAGGCCGAGACCCGGTCGCTGGATCAGGAATTGGCCCGGGTCCTGCGGGACGGGCCCGGCATCGTGGTGATCAAGGGCGCCTTCGCCGGCGACACCCTGGACGCCGTGTCCGTGGTCTTCGAAGAGCTGATCGCCCGCCAACGGGCCGAGGG
>JAAEMS010000265.1 GCA_024225275.1 Actinomycetes bacterium | reverse complement strand
GTCGATCAGATGTGCCTTTCTCGGGCTGGTGTGGCCGGGCGAGTAGTTCCCTCAGCTCTGCACATTTCCGAGCACCGGTCCCGCTGTAGTACGCCGGTTTCCGCGGTCGTCGAGGCGTGATTCTGTTGTAGTGATACCGAGCCGGCTCGCGAGCTGCCACCCCTCCAGCGCTGGCCCCTCCTTGAACCGTCTTGTCTATCTACCGTGGGGTTCGACTCACAAGCTGAAGGCCCGGGCAACTGCCTCTGCGGTGTTCTCGGGGGAATCGTCAGGCCCGCGGGCGATGAGCGTCAGGCCGGCCCGGGTGGCCTCCTCGGCGACGGTGACCGCAATATGCTCGTCGATTTCGAGGAAACGGGCCCAGGCTGTGTCGGGGTCGGACAGCGTGTCCATGTGGTGGCGCATGGCCCGCCGTTCCTCTGAGCTGTCCCACACCTCACCAGCGGTGCGCTGGGGGCGGGTGAGACAAACGATTCGGTCCGCGGGAAGCACCCCGGCGAGCAGGGCCGGGTGGTAGAGCCCTCCGTCCAGGAGAACCCGACCGGCCGGCTTGCGCTCCAGGTCCTGGGTGAGCAGATCCAGGTATTCGAAGAGTGCTGCCCGTTGAAACTGGTCATAACCGGACCATGTCATGGTGAGCAGCCAGTCCAGGGAACTCGGGGCGGCCGTCCATTCGTGGTTGGCGGGGTGGCGCTCTGGGGTGAAGCGGCTGTGCCAGTCGCCGTAGATGTGAGCATCGAGGTCGATGAGCTGGAGGTCGTGTCGACCGACGAGGATCTGGGCCACTGTGGATTTGCCCGCGCCGGCTGCCCCGAGGAGCCAACGGAGGTCGTGCCGTCTCAGCCGTCCTCTGAGTTCTGCAACGAGGATTGGATCCACATCAACCACGGTCCCATCCAGTCGTTGCTTGTATCCCGCCAAACCGGTCAGATTGACCAGGCTATCGAAAGGCTTTCGCCGTCCTGGCGGGCCCAGAAACAGCCGATAGGTGTTCGCCACCGATAGCAACCCGCCGGACCACTCCGGCGCTCTCGGTGCGCTCGGAAATGGTGCCGGCCTCCGAAGTGACACCACGCACGACGATCGCGATCCGGCATTCTCGACAGCGCGATCCGCTCGAGAAGGTGCATC
>JAAEMS010000264.1 GCA_024225275.1 Actinomycetes bacterium | reverse complement strand
TCTGCGCTCTGGGGTCAGTGGCCCAGTCCGAAATTCCGGTGTAGGACACCGGCCGTGTTGAGTAGCGTTGCCCGAGTGTCCGGCCGTACTCATTGGGGAGCCCTTTTTGGCCTGATCCTTCCCCATCGGGCTCGGGTGGCGGCCATGAGTCTGGTGCTCGCGGTGGCGGGCGGGCTTCCTCTTCTGGGGCCCTTGCTGATCGCCCAGTTCATCGACGACGCAGGGGGGGGAGCGGGCCGGCGTCGGCTCCTGTTCCTGGCTGTGATCTATGTGGCCGTGGGTCTCGCCCGTCAGCTGATGTCGGTCGCGGTGGCCTGGAGGGCCGCCGACCTGGCCTGGCGGGTCACCAATGAGCTCCGCTCCCGGCTGACCCGCCATGTCCTCGATCTCGACCTCGCGTTTCACCGGACCACCAGCCCGGGCGAGTTGGTGAGTCGGGTCGACGGCGACGTCACCGCGGTCAGCGAGTTCATCGCCCACTTCGCGGTGAAGGCGGTGGCCGCCGTGGTCACTCTCAGCGGGCTCATCGCCGTCCTGCTGTTGCGCGACTGGCGCATCGGGCTGGGTCTCGCCCTCTACCTGGGCACCGCCGTCCTCACCGTCTTCTTGTTGCGGAACAAGGCGGTCGATGAGGCCGCTTCCGAACAGGCCGCCACTGGGCGGATGCTAGGCGAGGTTGAAGAACGCCTCACCGGAGCCGACGATCTCCGGGCCAACGGCGGAGGCAGCCACGCGGTGGCTACCTTCCAGGCGGCGAGCGCCGCGGTCCTCCGTTCTGCCCTTCAACGGGAGAAACAGGGCGTGACCCTGTGGGTCATCTCGAACATGGTCTTCGTCCTCGGTGGCCTGATCATCCTGGCCGTCGACGCCGCTCTCCTCAGGAACGGCACCATCACCCTCGGCACCGCCTACCTGTTGTTCCAGTACACCCAGATCCTGCGCGAGCCCCTCGACAAGCTCGCCGATGAGACCGAACGGGTCCAACGGGCGGCCGGCGGCATGTCCCGCGCCCTCCAACTGCTCGACGAGGAGAGCGCCCTGGTCGAGCGATCCGATGGCTCTCTACCGCCCGGGGCTCTCGAGCTCGAGCTGGACCAGGTCGCCTTCAGCTATCCCGACGAGGACCCGCCGGTGCCCGTCCTCGATGGGGTCTCACTGACCCTCGGAGCGGGCCGGTCGATTGGTGTACTGGGGCGCACGGGTAGTGGGAAGACAACCCTGGCTCGGCTCCTGCTCCGCCTGGTCGATCCGACCGCCGGGGTCGTCCAGTTCGGCGGGGTGGACCTGTGTTCGGTACCTCGGGCCCAGCTGAGGGCCCGCACTGGCGTCGTGTCCCAGGAGGTCCATCTGTTCGAGGCCTCGATCCGCGACAACCTCACCCTCTTCGATGACAACGTTCCCGACACCGAGGTCAGAGCCGCCCTCGAGGCGCTGGATCTTCAGGGCTGGGTCGAAGCCATGCCTGACGGTCTCGGCACGGTTCTGGGTCCGGGGGGCCGCGGCCTCTCGGCGGGCGAGGGGCAGCTCATCGCCCTGGCCCGACTCTTCCTCCGGTCACCGGATTTCGTGCTGCTCGACGAGGCGTCGTCTCGGATCGATCCGGCCACCGAGGAGCGCGTCACCCACGCCATCGACCGGCTCCTCGCTGGTCGGACTGCGGTGGTCATCGCCCATCGGCTCTCCACCGTTGAACGGCTCGACGAGATGATGTTCATCGAGGACGGCCGGGTCGTCGAACGGGGTTCCACTGCCGATCTACGGGACGACCCGACCAGTCGGTATGCCGGCCTGATCGCGGCCGGGTCCGGGGCACTGGTCGACGAGGTCACGGCATGACGCCCGGTATGCACGAGCCCCTGGCCCGCTCGGAGACCTCGGTTCACCCGATCCGATTCGGGTGGCGGACGGGAATGTTCCGCGGCCGCCTCTGGGGGTGGTCGTGGGTTCTCTGGATCCTCTTCTACCTGTTGCCCCTGCTGACCGGCTGGCTGCTCAAGCTGGTGTTCGATGCTCTCGACACCAGTGAACCCATCAACGGCCTTCTCCTGATGATCGGGGTCGCCGAGGTCTTGCGCTGGGTGGTGTTCGGGGCCGCCGTCTACTTCGTCGTACGGTGGTGGGTCGCGGCCCTGACCCTCATGCGGACGAACATGCTGGCCGCCCAGACCGCCAGTGGTGGGTTCCGGTCGGCCACCCTGCCCGGCAGCCCCGCCGAAGCCATCAGTCGATTCCACGACGATCCCCGCGATGCCATCCTGTGGGTCGATTCCTGGCTCGATGGGGCCGGCACTCTCGTCTATGCGGTCATCGCCTTCGCGGTCATGTTGACGGTCCATCCGGGAGCGGCCCTGGTGGCTGTCGTTCCCCTCGTGGTCGTCACCTTCATCACCCGCAAGCTCACCCCTCGCCTCTACGCGGCCCGGGCCGCCGATCGGGCCGCCTCCAGTCAGGTCACCTCGTTCCTGGGGGAGACCTTCAGCGCCGTGCTGGCCTTCCGTCTGGCCGGCAAGGAGAGCTCGGCCGTGGCCCGGCTCGAACAGCACACCGCGGTCCGGCGGCAGACGGCGGTGCGTGACAGCGTGCTCCAACAGGCCATCGACGGCATCTCGTCGTCCACCGCTGACGTCACCATTGGCCTCACCCTGCTCGTCCTCGTTCCCGCGGTCCGGTCGGGTGACTTCTCGGTTGGGGACCTCGCCCTCTTCGTCACCTACGCGGTCCAGCTCGGACAGCTACCCCGATACGCGGCGCGGTTGATCACCTCTCACGAGCAGGCCATCGTTGCCTACGGCCGCATGGGTGAGCTGGTGGCGGCCGACCGTATCGAGGATCTTGTCGACAACCGGCCGATCACCATCGAGCCCCGCGACCGGATGCTCCAACGCGATCCCGACCCCCGCCGAGTGCCGCTCCGGCGCCTCCAGGTCAGCGGCCTGACGGTTCGGCATCCGTCGACCGGAGGGGGTGTCACCGACATCGATCTCGATATCGACCGCGGAGCCTTCGTCGTGGTGACGGGACCGATCGGATCCGGCAAGTCCACCCTGCTCCGCGCGTTGGTTGGCCTCGTACCACTCGACCGGGGCAGGATCTCCTGGAACGGCACCACGATCGACGACCCGGCGGCGTGGTTCGTGCCACCCCAGGCCGCGTACCTACCCCAGGTTCCCCGACTCTTCAGCGAGTCGTTGGCCGCCAACATCGCGTTGGGCCGCAACATCGATGACCTGGGGCACATTCTGAAACTGACCACCCTCGAACATGATCTGGCCGAGATGCCCGACGGACCGGACACGATGGTGGGTGCCCGTGGCCTGCGTCTGTCGGGTGGTCAGGCCCAGCGGGTGGCGACCGCCCGGAGCCTGCTGACCAAGCCCGAGCTGTTGCTGGTTGACGATCTCTCGAGCGCCCTGGACGTGGGAACGGAACGTGAGCTCTGGGACCGGCTGCGGTCCGACGCGGTCAGCACCGTGATTGCGGTCTCCCATCGCCAGCTGGCTTTCGACCGGGCCGACCTCGTGATCACCATGGACGGTGGCCGAGTGGCCTCGGTCAGCTCAACAGGCGCTCCATGAGCACGACGTCGAGCCAGCGGCCGAACTTGCGGCCGACCTCCCGCTCCAGCCCCACCTGCTGGTAGCCGTGGCGGTGGTGGAGGGCGATCGAGGCCTCGTGTCCACCCACGATGCGGGCGAAGACGGCGTGAAACCCGTGTTCTGTGGCCCTCTCGACCAGGCTGCCCAACAGGATCGAGCCGATCCCGTGCCCGTGATGATCATGGTGGACGTAGACCGAATTCTCGGCCGAGGTGCTGTAGGCCGGCTTGGTCCGCCACCGACTGAGAGATCCGAACCCGACCACGGTGTTGTCGTCGTTCACCGCCACGATCGCCGGGTACGCCCCGGACCGGCCGGTGATCCAGGCCTGTTGATCCTCGACGGTCCGGGGCACGGTATCGAAGGTGACCGTGGCGGTCAGGACCTGGTGGTTGTAGATCTCCATGATCGCCTCGGCGTCGGCGAGACGGGCGGCGCGGATCTCCATGGCTGGGCAGCGTAGGTCGACAGACGGCGGAACGGGTTCGGGCCAAAAAGGAACTCCGGCCCCTGGCGGGCGGAGCCAAGGACCGGAGTTGACTCGGGTATCAGGGTGAATGATCCCCAGAGCGAGTTGTGAGTTGTGAGGGGCGACCGGTCCGCCGTGAGGTGCGCACTGGCACCGTGCGGGCGGGTTCGCCGTGAGGCGGCTACGACAACGCCATCTCGGGGTCGGACGAGGGCTCGAGGATGGTGAGCTCGCCGGTCAGGGCCTCGAGGCGTGCCCAGCTGGCGATGTCCTCGTCAGCGGTGAGCACGATGATCTGCTGACCCTCGGCCGAGCTGCCGAGTAGCTCGAGCAGGGAGGGCTTCAGCGCCGGGTCGAGGTCGACGAACGGGTCGTCGAGGATGAGGGGCAAGGACTCGCCCCCGATACCCAGGTTCCGCACTTCGGCCAGCTTGCCGATGAGGGCGTGGGCCAGCTCGGCGGCGGCCCCGTCGGTCAAGTCGGGCATGGTGCTGGAGACGGCGTTCATGCCGTCGGCATCGGCCTTCATTCGGGCAGCGGCCCAGATCTCGTCGCGGTGGGCACCCGCCCACTCCACTGACACATCACCGACGAGGGTCTCCCACTCGAGCTCGGCCTCGCGGTGTTCCTCGGCGGCCTTGACCAGTCGTTGGCGGTTGGCGTCGTCACCCAGCAGGCCGTCGACCCGCTGGAGGTGGAAACCAAGATACGAGATGGCACCGGCGGCCTTGAGGGCATCGGCCTCGGCCTCGCGGGCCTTCTCCATCCGGCGCCAGTAGCCGTAGGACACCAGGGTGGCAGCCACGGCGGCGAGGATGAAGGGAACTGAGGAGCGCTCCCCATAGGTCATCGACATCGGTACTGCGGCCAGAGCAGCCAGGGCGGCGGCGGCGAACGAGATCTTCCGGACGCGCTCCGCGGTGTGCTGGGCCTCCTCGAACTCGGCGTGACGTTGCTCGATGCGCTCTACAACGGCGGCGTCCTCGGGAGCCGAGCCGGTGGCCTCGGCCTCGGAGTCGAGGCGCTCGCTGGCGGTCTGGAGTCGGCCGGCGAGATCCCAGAGGACCTCCTGGTCGACGTGACCCAGCTGGTTGACCATGGCATCGCTTTGACGGCTGGTGGTGAGATCCTCGGCCGTCACCCGCATTCGCCGGCGGGCGGTGCGGTGGTCGAGTCCGACCTGGTCGAGGAGATCGATGTCCCCGGCCGGTCCGGCGTAGTACGGGGATACATCGAGTCCCTGGTCGATGTCGACCACCCGGTGGCGGGCACCGTGGGGACGGAAGACGGCAAGGTGTCGTCCGGCACCGTCCCTCATCTCCAGGTGTACCCCGGCCCTACTCTTCCCCAGGGCTCCGACCAGTTCACTGACCAGACCCTCTCGCTCCAGCCGCCCGACACCCGCGATAACGGTGAGTCGACGGTGGAGATCGAGGGTGAAAGTGTTGTCGTCGCCAGCTTCGATCACAAGTCGCTCGTACTTCATGGGCAGGTCTTCGACTCGGTTCGCGGCGGACTTGAGACGTTCGACCCAGAAAGTCGGCTGTCCGTCAACCTTCGAGCGGGAAACGAGGTTGGGAACGGGCCCGGCTCTGTGGCAGAATGCCCGGCGGTCGGTGCTTCGCACCAGCCTGCCCCCTTAGCTCAGTCGGCAGAGCGTTTCCATGGTAAGGAAAAGGTCGACAGTTCGATTCTGTCAGGGGGCTCCACCCGATCATCACGGACCAACCGGCAACGGCCCGGTCCTGGTCGGGTCAGGGCGGCGTAGCTCAGTTGGTAAGAGCGCTCGGCTCATAATCGAGAGGTCGTCAGTTCAAGTCTGACCGCCGCTACCAACCGCCGGCTCCTCGAGCCGGCGGTTTCTGGATCGGCCCGATCCGATAACCCCCGGGAGGAAAGCACCATGGCCAAGGAACAGTTCGAGCGTAATAAGCCTCATGCGAATGTGGGGACGATGGGCCATATTGATCATGGCAAGACGACATTGACTGCTGCGATTACGAAGGTGTTGTCGGACGCTAATCCTGATTCGACTGCGTTTACT
>JAAEMS010000263.1 GCA_024225275.1 Actinomycetes bacterium | reverse complement strand
AGTAAACGCAGTCGAATCAGGATTAGCGTCCGACAACACCTTCGTAATCGCAGCAGTCAATGTCGTCTTGCCATGATCAATATGGCCCATCGTCCCCACATTCGCATGAGGCTTATTACGCTCGAACTGTTCCTTGGCCATTGCCTGATGTGCCTTCCGTGTGCTCCCGCGGGCGCGGGTGTCAGCTTCTTGCTTCGGTGAAATTGGGGGTGGTCCGCTAGCTACTGGCCCCGGACCCGGGCGATGATCTCTTCCTGCACGGCGGTGGGAGCCGCCTGGTAGGAGTCGAACTGCATTGTGTAGGTGGCTCGCCCCTGGGTGGACGAACGCAAGTCGGTACTGTAACCGAACATCTCCGAGAGGGGGACGTTGGCCTCGACCACCTGGTTGTTGCTGCGCTGCTCGGTGCCCTGCACCTGGCCGCGACGGCTGTTCAGGTCGCCCACCACCGAACCCAGATAGTCATCGGGGGTCACGACCTCTACCGCCATGATGGGCTCGAGGAGGACGGGCTTCGCTTTGCGCATCGCCTCCTTGAACACCATCGTGCCGGCAATCTTGAATGCCATTTCCGACGAGTCGACGTCGTGGAACTTGCCGTCCCGCAGCACGACCCGTAGGTCGACGGTGGGATAACCGGCAAGTACGCCGCTGGTCATGGCCTCGCGGATGCCGTGGTCGACCGAAGGGATGTACTCCTTCGGAATGCGACCACCGCTGATGTTGTCGACGAACTCGTAGCCACCACCGGGACCGGTGGGCTCCATGTCGATCTGGACCTCGGCGAACTGGCCCGAACCACCCGTCTGCTTCTTGTGGGTGTAGGTGACCTTCTGGACCGTCTCGGTGATGGTCTCGCGGTAGGCCACCTGGGGCTTGCCGACGCTGGCGTCGACCTTGAACTCGCGGAGCATGCGATCGACGAGCACCTCGAGGTGGAGCTCGCCCATGCCGGCGATGATCGTCTGGGCGGTCTCCTCGTCGGTCCGCACCTGGAAGGTGGGATCCTCTTCGGAGAGGGCGAAGAGAGCTTTGGACATCTTGTCCTGGTCGCCCTTGGTCTTGGGCTCGACCGCCACATGGATCACGGGGTCGGGGAACTCGAGCTGCTCGAGGGTGATCGGGTGCGACGGGTCGGCGAGGGTGTCGCCGGTGCGGGTGTCCTTGAAGCCGATGCCAGCCACGATGTCGCCAGCGTAGACGGCGTCGCGGTCTTCGCGGCTGTTGGCGTGCATCTCGAGGAGGCGACCGATGCGCTCCTTGTTCCCGGTGCGGCTGTTGACCACCTGGCCGCCCTTGTCCAGTGATCCCGAGTAGACCCGGAAGTAGGTGAGCCGGCCGACGTGGGGGTCGGTCATGATCTTGAAGGCGAGAGCCGAGAAGGGCTCGCTGTCCTGGGGTCTGCGCTCGGCTTGTTCACCCTTGGTCTCGCCTACGATGGCGTCGATGTCCACCGGTGAGGGCAGGTAGTCGATGACGGCGTCGAGCAGGGGCTGGACACCCTTGTTCTTGAACGCGGTGCCGTTGAGGATCGGGACGATCTCGCCGCTCAAGGTGCCCTTGCGGATAGCGGTTCTGAGGTCAGCATCGGTGATCTCTTCTTCGCCGACGAACTTCTCGAGGATGCTCTCGTCGACCATGGACAGGGTGTCGAGCAGGGCAGCCCGGTGCTCGTCGGCCAGATCGGCCAGATCGGCAGGAATATCGACCTCGTCGTAGGTGGCTCCGAGGTCCTTCTCATCGGTGGCAGCCGGCCACACGAGGGCCTTCATCTTCACCAGGTCGATCACGCCCTGGTACTCGGCCTCGGCGCCGATGGGCAGCTGGAGGACGGCCACGTCAGTGGTGAGCCGCTCCTTGATGGTGTCGAGCACGAAGTAGAAGTCGGCACCCGTGCGGTCCATCTTGTTGACGAAGCACATGCGGGGGACGTTGTACTTGTCGGCCTGACGCCAGACGGTCTCGGTCTGGGGCTCCACGCCGGCCACACCGTCGAACACCGCGACGGCGCCGTCGAGCACTCGCAGGGAGCGCTCGACCTCGACGGTGAAGTCGACGTGGCCGGGGGTGTCGATGATATTGATGCGGTGATCGTTCCAGTGGCAGGTCGTGGCCGCGGAGGTGATGGTGATACCCCGCTCCTGCTCCTGCTCCATCCAGTCCATGGTGGCGGCGCCATCGTGGACCTCACCGATCTTGTAGCTACGACCGGTGTAGTAGAGGATCCGCTCGGTGGTGGTGGTCTTGCCCGCGTCGATGTGGGCCATGATGCCGATGTTGCGGGTTCGTTCGAGGGGATGGGGCCGTGCCATGTGCTCGTGCTCCGTGTGCTGCCGGTTGGGGGGACCGGGCCGGTGAAGGCGTACTGGATGTTGTTTCTAGGGACCGGGGGGCAAACATGCGTACACGCCGGCCAGAGCGGACGTGTACTTCATTGTGCTGTGTATTTGCGCAAAGCGGCGCGAATCACCAGCGGTAGTGGGCGAAGGCCTTGTTGGACTCGGCCATCTTGTGAAGATCTTCCTTGCGCTTCATGGCGGCGCCGACACCATTGCTGGCGTCGAGCAGTTCGTTGGCGAGGCGCTCGGCCATGGTGCGCTCGCGGCGCTGACGCGAGTAGCCGACGGCCCAGCGGATGGCCAGGGTGTTGGCCCGACGGGGCTTCACCTCGACCGGGACCTGGTAGGTGGCGCCACCGACACGGCGGCTGCGCACCTCGAGCTGGGGCTTCATGTTCTCGATGGCCCGCTTCACCGTGGGAAGGGGCTCGGAACTGGTCTTCTGCTCGATGATGTTGAGGGCGTCGTAGACGATCTTCTCAGCAGTGGAGCGCTTGCCCCGCTGGAGCACCTTGTTGACGAGCTGGGTGACCAGCACCGACCGGTAGATGGGGTCGGGGAGAAGCTCCCGACGCGGAGCGGGTCCCTTGCGAGGCATTAGCCGTCCTTCTTCACGCCGTAGCGACTACGGGCCTGCTTGCGGTCGCGGACACCGGCGGTGTCAAGGGTGCCGCGGATGATCTTGTAGCGCACCCCGGGAAGGTCCTTCACACGACCGCCACGCACGAGCACGATGGAGTGTTCCTGGAGGTTGTGGCCCTCTCCCGGGATGTAGGCGGTGACCTCCATACCACTGGTCAGTCGCACACGGGCCACCTTGCGCAGAGCCGAATTCGGCTTCTTCGGGGTGGCGGTGTAGACGCGGGTACAGACCCCGCGACGCTGGGGCGCGCCCTTGAGCGCTGGCGTCCGCTCTTTCTTGAACTTCGACTGCCGCCCCTTGCGGACCAGCTGCTGGATGGTGGGCACAGATAACCTCTTCGTGATGTCCCAGATGGGCGCCCCGGCAACTCGAGAATCGCGGCGAAACTCTGCCCGGGCGCTAGCTAGACGTCCGACCGGGCAGACGAAACACCCGGCGCGTGCGCCAGCGGATCAGGCTACGCAGTCGCCGGTGGGAACACAACACGCGCGAAGCCGAGGACCATGCGCTGCCCGAATTCCTTCGCGTTTCTACACCCTGGCCGCGGCCCACGCACGGCAAGCTGGACCACCGCCTCCGGCGCGTTGGCTGGCTCACCACCCAGGCTTCCGCCGCCTTCGGGTACCTGTGAGCATTGGGCACGGTCAGCGTCTGGCCATTCGACACTCCGGCGGGGCCCGTCGGTTCGGCCCGACGGCCCGGTCCAGTGCGATGCCGCCATGGTGACGCTGTCGAGGCGTCAGAGCTTCAGGACGAGGCCATCCACTCCGGGGTCCAGCCCAGGAGTGTGGGCAGGCGAGCGTCGGAGTCAGCAAAGGCCTCGGCCAGCCGGGCCCGCACCTCGTCGTCTCCCTTGTCGTAGCGATAGCCGTTCCATTTGTCGTAGGTCCCGCCGGTGAGGGGGTCAAGGCCCAGGAAGTCGGTGACCCGACCCATGGCGGTGGCCGGCTCGCGGCTCAGCTCGTCGGAGTCGAGGACCAGGAGCCGATCAGCGGGGAACAGAGCCTGGTACCGCTCGAGTTGATCGGCGTAGCGGCCGCGGCCGACGTAGGAGTAGTGCTGGTGGGCGTAGCTCACGTAGCCGGGATCAGTGACCATCTTCTCGATCTCGCCTGCCATACGACCCGGCTCGGCCTCGATCGCATCGAGGAGGTCCAAGTCCTCGAACCCCCGCGCCCGCTCGTGATTGTGGTGGGAGACCGCCCGGGCCACGGGATCGCGCAACACCGTGATCAGTTTGGCATCGGGGATCAGGCTGGCAATACGAGCGGGAATGAGGGGATGGAAGAGGTAATAGGGGCTGGCCTCGAAGGCGAGCCTGCTGCCCTTGCTCCGGGGGAAGTGGGCCCGGTACCAGCCCACCCCGTTGGTGTAGTTGGTGTCGAAGTAGTGGATGCCCTTGTCCAGGGCGGGGCGGACCACGCCCGGGTGCTGGGCGATGTAGCGGAACAAGGACGTGGTGCCGCACCGCTGACCACCGATCACCAGGAAATCAGGAAGCGGCCGCCGGCCGGCATCGGCCCGGGCCGCGGCCAGGCGCGACGACTTCAGGGCCCGACGGAGAGGGCCGGGAATGCTGCGGCGCTGTCCGGTGTCCCGGCGCCCAATCAGCATCCGATACCCTTCGGGGACTTGCGAAGGTCGGTTCGGTTCAGCTTGGTCATACGGCGTTCGATCTCGTTCAGCAGTCCCGAGGTCTCCTCACCCAGGTCATCGGCGAAGCCGCTCTCCAGGTGTCGGGTGGCCAGCTCCATCAGTTGGAACACCACCAGCCAGGCCGCATCGGCCGCGCAGAGATCGAGCTGGGGAACCAGATCACGTAGATCACACTCCGCCCGCGCCGCTGCGGTCGCGACACTGTCAGAGCCAGGGCGGTGAACGCTGTAGCGGTGATGGGCGAGGTCGAAGCCAACCGGTGTTCCGGAGGCGAATCGCTCCCAGTCCCAGACCAGCAGACCGGCGGGGACCCGCCGTAAGTTCCAGGGCGCCCAGTCGCCGTGAGAGCGGCCGACCCGAACCGGGTCGTGACCAGAAACCGCTATCAGCCGGTCGACTAGAACCCTTAGCTCGGCGCCGCCAGCGTGACTGATCAGGCGGTCGGTCAGCGATCGCACGAACGGAGCCTCGGCCAGGCCCACCACGGACCCATCGGTCCCCGCCAGGGTGGCCAGGACGGCGACCTCAGGGTCCACCGTCAGCGGATCGATGCGGTCGTCGGGGATGTCCAGGGGGTCGAGCACGAGCACCCGAAGGTTGCCCACGTCGATTACCCCTCGCGCCGTGGGGGTGATGAAGGGGGCGGGAAGGTTCGCGGCGTCGGCCAGTGCGGCCGACTCCTGTTCGATGAGAGCCCGCGTCGACGAGTCCCACCCGATCTTGGCCACACCCAGGAGTTCGCCCTCGTTCCCCAGGATCCGAGCCACAGGCTTTCGGTTCGGACGGATCGGTCCGGCGGCCAACGACAACCGGACCTCGTCGTGGCCCAGGAGCTCGGCGAGCCGGGTGGCCAGAGTAGGTGCCCCCGTACCCTCGATGACGAGACGCTGGGGCCGGAAGACCTGGGCCAGGCCCAGACCGGCCCCTACTGACAGGACCTTGCGGGCCGCTACGGCCGCGCTCGATGATCCGGCCGGTACCCGACTGATCTCAGCGGCGAGGAGGCGGTTCGACGACGCGTCGATCACCTGGCGGGGGTCGGCCGCGGAAGGAAAGAGGAGGTAAGTCTCCCGATGATCAGAGGCGGAGTCGGTGTCAGAGTCGGCGCCGGCCAGAATGGTACGCCACCACGTGCGTTGGTCGGGCACACCATCGCTCACTGGGCACCTTCGGCCTGTTCGCGCAAGGCCAGCGCCAGGGCCACGAAGACCACGTGCAGCTGGGCTGTCTCGATTTGGTAGAACCACATCGCCACCAACACCAGGACCGGCACCAGATGGAGCCACAGTCGGTCACCCGACAAGTCACCCCGTCCGGTCCGCCACGCCACCTGACCCAGGAACCAGGTGAACAGAATGGCCCCGGGGATCCCGTAGGAGAACAACACCAACCAGAACTGGCCGTGGGTGCCGACCGCGGGTCGGAGGGGTTCGCGTTCGTTCGAGAGCGGGGCGCCGTAGCCCAGCATCGGAGAGTCGGCGACGTCCTCGATGACCGCGGAGTACAGCGATGCGCGGGCCTCGTTGGAGTGGTCGCTCAAAGCCCGCCCGGCCACGAAGGTGCTGAGCGGGGTCGTCAGAACCGTAACCCCCACGATCACGATCACCACCACGGTGGTCAACAGCACGCGGGGATCACCCGACCAGGTTCGCCGGGCGGCGACGTACACCAAGGCCACCACAGTGCTCAGCCACAGCCCCCGATTGAGTGAGATGACAATCGGGATCAAGGCCAGCCCAGTGACGGTGGGCATGAGGCCGGCCCCCCACACCCCGACCCGCCGCCACATGAGGGGCACGAACGGAGTGAGGTAGACGAGGGCGGCCGCCCACTCGTTGGTGTACACGAACGGCGCAGAGGGACGAGGAACGGGGAATCCGAGGAAGTCCTGGGTCTGGGCGAAGTGGATATGGAAGAGATCGGCGCCCAGATCGTTGGCCAGAATGAGCTCGGGAACCAAGTGTTCCATGACCGTGCCGAATTCGCGGTCGCCCAAGACCAGACCAGCGAACCCGCCGGCCACGACCATCAACCAGAATCCGAAGAACAGTCGGGTGGCCCGGCCCACCGAGAACCTCCCGTCGCGCAGGTTGTATACGTACACGAACCAGATGGACGCGGTGAACCAGTTGACAGCGTAGAACCCGTAGGACACGAATCGTTCGATCGAGCCGTCGAGGGTGACGGCCGACACCAGAACCCACGCCAGGAAGAGCAACCACACCCCGAAGCCTGCAGGAACCCGCAGGTTGCGGGAGCGGACGAGGGTCACCGCCATGGGCACGGCGGCGAGCTGCCACACGAAGTGGCTGAGACCCAACACCCACCAGAGCGGAAGGCCGACGATGACAACGGTGATGGGCCAGCCGGGCCGGGCCGGCACGCGGTTGTCGCGCCAGCGGCTGCGAGCACCAACGACCGAATCGAACTCTCGGGGGGCGGCCGCAGCCGCCTCCCAGCGTTCGAGGGCAGGGACCGTCATGAGCCACCCCCACCGATCGGGTAGCCGTAGGCGGCCAACAAAGGAGCGGTCAGGGCGGTCACGAACACTCGACTCGCGCCGGGCAGCTCACGTCGCCAGGCATCGTCGACGCGTACGGTCACCGTACCGGTGCGAAACCGTGACGGGTTGCCACCCAACGACGGGATGGGATCGACCTTGACCCCGTCGTCGGTGACGACCAGACAGTTGCCTTCGAGGCCAGCCAGGTCGAGAACCTTCTCGACCGCGCCGGCCGGGTCGGAGATCAGGTCTTCATAGCGGAGCCGACTGCTGGGCACCCCCAGCCGACCCAGAAGGGTGAACAGGCTGTTCCAGCAGTCCCAACGCCAGGCCGAGTGCACCGGGTGGAGTCGCTCCATCTCCTCGTCGCCGGCCACGACCTCGGTCATCTTGACCTGCTTGGTCCATGAGAACGCGACGCCACGGCTGTCTCGCACCAGGTGGAGCACCCGTAGATCGATCGCCGGAACCCGGCGGAGGAAGGCGGCGGTGGAGATGTGCTTCGAGCTGTCGACCACGACCGATGCACCACTGACGGCCAGGACGGCCCGGTAGATCGCGGCCATGGCCTCACCGTAGGCGGCGATGTCGCGAGCGAACCCAGGGCTCGACCACGGTGTCAAGAGTTGGGGTACGAACCGGTTGCGATCAACGGCCGCTTTCATGGCCGCCATCCGGTCGACATCGACCTGATCCCAACCCCCGAAGGCCTTCTCGCCAACCTGGCACCAGAACTCGCTGTCGGAGAACGGTTCGCCGGTGCCGCAACGGTTGTTGTTGCGGAGGCCCCGGTCCCACAGGTGAACGAGCTCACCCACCGGGAAGAGGCGCGGATCCTGGCCGACGAACAGATCGAGAAGGGTGCTGCCACTACGGCCGACGCCGCCGACATACACCACCGGTACGCGTTCGCTCACCTTCTCACCTTCACTCATCGACTCCTCCACCAAACACCGTCCAGGACCGGTCGGGTCAGTCGTCTACGATGACGGCCCGAACCCGCTTGGCAACCGGTGGCGCCTCGGGAGGGCTGCTGGACGTGGCCCGAGCAAACAGGCCATCAGGCCGGGCGGTCCCGTCGGCGGTCGATGCCAGGGGGGCGGGGGCCTCGGTGGCCGGACCTCGGCTACCCCCCGCGGCGCCGGTGACATCACGCGGGCCGATCGAACGCGACAGCACCTCCTGTGCGTCGTCGATCGCTTCCACGGTTCCGGTGGCCCGCACTGTGTCGTCCAGGGATGTGTCAGGCACAAAAGTGTCAGGCACAAAAGTGTCAGGCACAGAAGTGTCAGCCACAGAGGCGTCAGGCACAGAGGCGTCAGCCACAGAAGTGTCAGCCACAGAGGCGTCAGCCACAGAAGTGTCAGCCACAGAAGTGTCAGCCACAGAGGCGGCCACCACGGAGGCGTCAGCCACAGAAGTGTCAGCCACAGAAGTGTCAGCCACAGAAGT